>JARGPE010000101.1:10851-14316 GCA_029212835.1 Alphaproteobacteria bacterium
GTCGACGTGAATTGGAGTGATCATTTCCGCAGCCGGTTTGCGGGAGAGCCTGTTAAATCCGTCACTCTGTCTGTCGGTGATATCACGCGAAAAGGCGAATTCGTGGTGACCGAAACTGGGGTGGAAGGCAGTGGTATCTATGCGGTTTCCGCCCCATTGCGAGATGAAATCGCTGCGACGGGTGGCGCGGTGCTGACATTGGACCTGACCCCAGATCGGCCAGTGGAACGATTGGCTCATGATTTAGGGCAAAGCACGGGGAGTGGCTCTTTTGCCAATCATCTGCGCAAGGCGACCGGTCTTACTGGTGTGAAGGCCAGTCTGCTGCGCGAATGTGTGCCTGCCGATATGTTTAAACATCCCGCCATGCTGGCTTCTTGGATCAAGGCCTTGCCGTTGCCGATCCAAGGCCCACGCCCCCTGGCAGAAGCAATCAGTACTGCAGGGGGCCTCTCTTTTGGTGAACTGACCGGCCAAAGCCAGATAAAGGCATTACCTGGCGTTTTCGTCACCGGTGAAATGCTGGATTGGGAGGCCCCGACCGGTGGTTATCTGCTGACCGCCTGCATGGCCCATGGCCGCGCAACAGGGGAAGAAGTGGCCGCGTATCTTCTGCGTAAGACAAAGCATCTATGATCTTTCTGTGACTCTCTCAGTTTTATGTTGCGTTGCACAATATTGGCGCGCTTAGACTGGACCCGGATCATTACTGTGAGAGGGTTGGGTCTGATGAGTGGCATGTTGCAAGGAAAGAAGGGGCTGGTGGTTGGGATCGCGAATGATCAATCCATTGCCTATGGCTGTGCGCAGGTGTTCCGGGCGGAGGGGGCAGATCTGGCGCTGACCTATGTGAATGAAAAGGCAAAGTCCTATATTGAGCCGCTGCGTGACCAATTGGGGGCAGAGGTATTTGAACCCTGCGATGTTCGCGAAAATGGACAGATCGAGGCCTTGTTTGCCAAGATTGAGGAACATTGGGGCAAGTTGGATTTCCTGTTGCATTCCGTTGCCTTTGCGCCACGCGAGGAATTGCATGGGCGCGTGATCGACTGTTCTCAGGAAGGATTCGACATGGCGATGAATGTGTCCTGCCATTCCTTCCTAAGTATGGCACGCCATGCTGAACCGCTGATGGTGGATGGTGGCGCACTAATGACGATGAGTTATTATGGCGCGGAAAAAGTCGTTGATCATTATAATCTAATGGGACCTGTTAAGGCGGCCCTGGAAGCCAGCGTACGCTATATGGCAACCGAATTGGGCCCCCAGGGAATTCGGGTTTATGCGCTGTCTCCGGGACCGGTTCCTACACGGGCAGCGTCCGGTATTGATCGTTTCGATGAATTGATGGAAGCCGCAGCGGCACGGGCCCCTCGTCATGCATTGGTCACCATTGAGCAAGTCGGCGCATTGGCGGCCTTTCTGGCTTCCGACAAGGCGACGGGCATGACTGGCAATGTTGTCTATGTCGACAATGGGTACAATGTTCGCGGTTAATCGGCTGTTCTGTTAAGCCTGAGGTGATCCTGCTCGATGGTTCAGAGTATCTGGCCTTGATCACTGGGGGCGGTTTGAGGTATCGCAAGAATGGATAGTTTTCCCAAATACGCGCTTCACAGATTAAATGTGTGTTCGTCTGGGATCCCCTTTCTGGGAAGCGGCCATGGACGTGCAGGAAAAAAGCCCCTTGAATTTGCAATCATTTTCCAATGGAACGGATCCTATGGAGAGGACTTGGCTTTTCTGTATAGCAGGAGTGTGTTTGGGGGCGGCAGTTCCAGTTTTGATGCTGGGTAAGGCCGTCATGGCCCCTTTCTTTGGGTTTGGTGTTTTATGTGCAGGCATTGGCTTGCTGCGTTTGCCTGACCGATCAAATTTGGTGCCTGGCTTAACCACGCCGCTGGCGCGCGCAGTCTATGTCCTTATCGGTTGCTTGGTACTGAGTGCTCTTTTATCCGATCATCGAACGAAATCGATCGCCATGCCAGTGCGTGTCGCGCTAACGCTGGGGGCTGGGTATCTGTGTTTTCACCTTTTTGTGCGGTCCAGGTTAGCCTTGATGCTTGCTTGCAAGACGCTGGTCGCAATGGCCTTTGCGGCCCTGTTTATTGTTGTTCTGGGAGAATATTTTTCTGCTGTCAGTGATGTTTTGCGTCGCATGGTTGGGCTTCCAACCCCATTTGATGCCCCCAGGGCCTATAAGATGTTTGCTTCGGCAACAATTTGTCTTTTGCCAATTGTGCTGTGGTCTGGATGGCGGCTGGGTTCAGTTTGGAAGCCGCTCAGTCTGGTGGCGATTCCGCTGACCGGACTGGTTGTTTATGGTGATGGTGCGGAAATCAGTCAGTCCGCAATATCAGGCCTGTTGGGGGGGAGCATACTGCTCTTGTTGGTGATGATTGGGCTGCGTCTTGCGCCATGGTCTCGTCGATTGCTGATTACAGTTGTTGTACTTCTTGCTTTGTCAGTTGGGGCATATGTCCTGACCCATGTCCCATCACCGCCGGTCGTGGAGAACCAGACGCCCGGATTGCCTTTGCCCGATTGGCATCGTCAGGTCATTTGGGGGTTCGCGCTGGATGTCTTCCTGCACAATCCGCTGTTTGGTGTCGGACCCAATACGGTCAATATGGTTCCAGGTGCCAGTGATATGGTGCCCGGGTTGAATCAGGAATATATCCCAGCCCATCCTCATAATTTCGTCCTGGAAATTGCTTCAGAAACAGGAATTGTCGGTCTTTTAGCCTTGGTTGCGACACTGGTACTGTTGTTGAAGATGATGTTTCAAATCGCGGCACGCGGCAAACTGTTGCCAGATGGGTCAAGGTCAGCGGCCTATACCGGAATCTTTCTGGTCGGTGCGTTCTGGACCAGTTCGCTGTCAAATTTTTCCATCTGGTCTGCCTGGTGGCTAGCCAGTTTTGTGCTTTTGATCAGTTTTCCGCTTGCCGCCGCCCTCCCCCGCAAACAGTAGCCCGTCCCAATGTCCAAAACAGAGTGTTGAAATGTCTATTTCCGGCCTAACGGAGTCGGACCTCAGACTCGTTTGATGGGCGGGCTAGGATAGGCTCTGTTTTAGGATAGGCTCTGTTTACTGTAATGAATGGGGAGATGGGTGAATGCGTCCCGCGCTTAAGACTTTAGACGGTCAGACCTATGATGTTGTGGTCGTTGGAGCAGGTGCGGTTGGGTGTTCTTCTGCACAGCATCTGGCCGCTCTGGGTTATAAAGTTCTTTTGGTGGACAAAGGCGATATTGCCAGCGGCACATCCAGCCGATCGAGTAGATTGCTCTATTGCGGCCTTGCCTATTTCTCTCCTGATTTTCCCTTGTGGCAGTTTATCCTGCATCCCCGTGAATTGATTCAGCGCGTAAAAACTGCGCGACTTGCCATGCGGTGTCGTACCGAATTGGTGAAAACGATGCCCGAGAGATTGCGACCCAACACATTCTTCTTTCCAGTCT
>JARGPE010000102.1 GCA_029212835.1 Alphaproteobacteria bacterium
ATAATTTCCTAGGTTTGATAAATGGCGCTTTCTTGCGACGTGCTGGTGATCGGCGGAGGGCCAGCAGGCTCGACCGTCTCTACCCTGCTGGTCGAACGCGGCTTTTCCGTTGTCCTTGTCGAGAAAGACCGCCATCCACGGTTTCACATTGGTGAGTCATTGCTGCCCCGCAATCTTCCGATCTTGCGACGATTGGGGGTTGAGGACCGTTTGCGTCAGATTGGCGTGACTAAGCGTGGCGCGGACTTTTCAGGTGATCACGGGGATAACCATGTTGTTTATGACTTTTCAGAAGCCATGGCCCCGGATGAGCCCTCTGCCTTTCAGGTGCGGCGCGCTGAATTTGATGAGATGCTGCTGCAAAATGCCTCTGAACGGGGCGTTCATGTTTTGCAGGAAACAAAACTGACTGATTTGGATTTGGGCAAGGATCGCGTGCGCGCATCTGCTATGGGCACGGATGCTGTGGTCCAGGCAATAGAAGCCTGTTTTATTGTTGATGCATCTGGACGGGAAACGTTCATCAGCCAACGGTTGGATTTCAAACGTCGGAATGAGCGTCACAAAAGCGCCGCCGTGTTCGGCCATTTCTCAGGTGTCGTGCGTCGCGATGGCGAAGAAGGTGGAAATATCAGCATCTATTGGTTTGATCATGGCTGGTTCTGGATGATCCCGCTGCAGGATGGATGCACCAGTGTTGGTATGGTCAGTGATCCCGGCTATTTGAAGCAGCGGGATGGGGATTTGGAGCAGTTGTTCTGGCAAACTGCCCGCAACACCCAAGGCGTTGCAACGCGTCTTGCGCAGGCAGAGCTTCTGGGTGAAATTCGGGGCACCGGCAATTTCTCCTATCAATCCACCCAAATGACCGGTGATCGGTTTCTTCTTGTCGGGGATGCCTATGCCTTCATTGATCCGGTATTCTCCAGTGGTGTGTATCTGGCCATGCAAGGTGCAGAATATGCTGCGGAAGCGGTAGAAGGAATTCTAACCCAACCCCGTGCTGCCCTGCGTCATCGGCGGCGGTATGAACGCCGGGTAAAAAAGGGATTGCGGGCCTTCTCTTGGTTTATTTATCGCTTTACCGATCCAGCGCTGCGCTATCTGTTTCTGAACCCGACCAAGCGGTTCCGGCTCCGTCAGGCGGTCATATCGGTGCTGTCGGGCGATGTTTATGGACGCACCCGTATCTGGCCACAGTTGCTATTGTTTCGGATGATTTACCTTGTCACCAGTCTGGTCTTCTGGCGTGAACAAAAAGATCATCGGGCGCGCTTGCAGAAATCCGAGCAAATGGTCAACTGATTCGGTCCAACATGCCCTTATGGCGCAGCAGGCGCGCGGTCCAGTAGCCACAGTAATACCAATGGATAAAAACTGCCTCTTGCAGCAGTTTCCCGAATTGAGACAGGGACCAGGGGATATGATCCTCCGCTGGGCACAGCGGATAGGGTAGGCCCAGGCCCCGCGCCATGATCTCCAGGCGTGCTAAATGATAGCGGTTGGAGATTATCACCGGGCGGTCTGTCTGTGCGTTCAGTCTTGATCGCACAGAGGTCAGGTTTTCTAGGGTGCTTCGGGATGTGCTTTCACATTGAATAGTGTCAGGGGCAATGCCTTGGTCCAGCAGCCAATTGCGTCCCGCCTCTGATTCCCTTGGGAAATTTGGGCCGCGTGTTGCGCCACCCAAAATCAGGATTGGGGCGATATCTAAAGTGATTGCGCGCCGCAAACGTAAGATAAAGTCATTGGGTAAACTGCCATCGGCACGCAGGAAGACACCCAAAACAATAGCCAGTGTTGGCTTTTCATTCCGAGATGGTTTGTTCGGCCATAGCCAAGCCTTGCGCAATACATAGATAAAACAGGCCAAAAGGCTGAGTCCCGCCGTCAGAATGATAATAATGCTGGAAACAATCAACATTGCCAGTCCATCCAGACCCATCGTTCTGTAGCGTGGGGCAACGGACTTGCGGGCCAATGGGGGCGATGTCAAAAGTTCATTGGTATCTTGCCGGGGTTCAGGGGCGGTTTCTGTGGTGCTGGCGGGACGATGCGCTGTCACGAGATTAGAAACCACTACTGAATGTTCACATCTTGCTAGGATAGAAACTTTATCATAGTTAGATCGCATAACAAAGCAATCGCGGGCAAATGCGCGCAGATATCATATTCTACAGTGTTGGTATTTTTAAATGAACTAGAATAAGTAGAAATATCTGCAAAATTTTCATTATGCTGCGTTCTACAAAGAGTTGGGGAAACTGTGTCAGATAAAACACCATTCCAGCAAGAAGTTGCAGAGCTCATTGTTTCTGCGCTGCATCTTGAAGATATGACCGCGGCTGATATCGGACTGGATGAGCCTTTGTTCGGGGATGGCCTGGGCTTGGATTCAGTTGATGCTTTGGAACTTTCTTTGGAGATATCGGAACGGTACAATTGCATGATCCGTTCAGATGATCCTGATATTGATGTCTTGTTTGGATCCTTGAGGTCCTTGACGGCAGCGATTGAGACCCGTCGCGGAGGATAGCGTTCATGGGCCCCACGATTCTGCGGATTGCCATCCCAGGCCTAACAATCGTCGGCGTGCATATCTGTATCGTAACGGGCCATGGCGTTTATGCCATTTCATGTTTAGCCGCAGCTGCCGCGCTGCATCTGGTGTTGTCGATCTGGTCAGGATTTGATCGACGGGTCGTCCTGATCCTGGCCGGAATTGTTATGGCGCTGGTGCTGATCCAAGTGATTATCCTTCAAGGAGAACAGGAATGGGCCCAGATCATCGCTTTGCCGCCGGTGCTGATCCATGGCTGGCTGGCTTGGATGTTCGGCAGCAGTCTTTTGCCAGGGCGAGAGCCATTAATCCGTCGGTTCAGCCGTCTGCATCGTCATGGTCTGCCGCCTGAATTAGAGGTTTATACCCGGCGTCTGACGGTTCTGTGGACGACTATGTTGTCAGTGATGACAGTCCTCTCCCTCGCTTTAGGGCTGTTTGCAGACCCACATCTCTGGTCTTGGTCGGTCAATATCGCCATGCCAGTTTTTGCCGCCAGTATGTTTCTTCTGGAACATGCCTATCGCGGAATTGTGTATCGGCATCTGGGGCAGAATTCCCCCTATCACACATTGCGGACTCTGCTTCGGCCTGACACATGGATTGCGCCTTGATGGCACAGGCGGTCGTGCTGAGGGCGGGGGTAGCGATCACTCGGGATGACTTGGCCTGGCGCTGTCAGGCTTTGGCCCAGTTGCTTGAAACCTTGCCACCAGGACCCATTATGCCTCTGTTTCGTCGCGGTGGGGACTTGATGGTGGGGCTTATGGCTGCGCAACAGGTAGGCCGCGGTGTGATTTTGCCCCATGACGAGGCTCCACCGGCTGTACGAATGGTCCTGGCAGAAAATCCTCAGGCACAGAGCCTCTGTGCACCAGGGGAAACGGCCTTTCAGGAGTTTTCTCCGCATATTGTTGATATGGACTCATTTGGGTGTGAAGGCCCGACTAACGATTCTGTCTGGCGTGAGGATCTATCGGTCACTTTGTATACGTCCGGGACAACAGGAATGCCGGTGGGACATTGCCATGGTCGCCCCTTCATTCTGGCGGCGATGGCCGCCTGGCGCACCGCAATCATGCCTGATGAGATTGCAACAACGCTGATTGCAACGGTTCCGGGCCAGCATATGTTTGGATTTGAATCCTCGATCTTATTGCCGCTGGCGTGTCCCTGGCTGACAGTTCTGGAAGGCCGCCCATTCTATCCCGCCGATATTGTGCAGGCATTGCTGTCTGCCCCCAACCGTCGTCTTCTGATTACCACACCGCTGCATCTTCGGGCGTTGCTGGAACAAAAAATACCTCTGCCATCAATCTATCGTATTGTCACAGCAACCGCCCCACTATCTCAGGAATTGGCGATTGCAGCAGAAGCTGCCTGCGGTGCTGAGGTGCTGGAGGTTTTCGGCAGTACGGAAACCGGAATGATCGCGACCAGACGCACGGCCCGTGATACGGCCTTCACCCTGCGGTCTGATATAGATGTGACTTTATCTGAGGCTGGATCTCACGCTGGCGCGTGCGTGTCGGCGGCGCATTTGGCAGAACCAGTCCTGTTGCAGGACCGCTTGCATCTGGTGCCCGGTGGCTTTGAAATGCTGGGGCGTGGTCAGGATATGGTGAAGGTCGCTGGCAAGCGTGCCTCTTTAGCCGGTTTGAGTGCGATCCTTTCATCGGTCCCAGGCGTGACGGATGGCGTTTTTGTTATGGGAAAAGCTGAAAGCTCTGGTGGCATCGCGCGCCCAATTGCGGTGGTTGTGTCTTCGACTCTATCAGCCCATGATATTCAGCATGCCTTGCGTCGCAAAATCCCCAATGCTTTTGTACCCCGGCGGATCATTTTTTCAGATCACATCCCAAGAACGTCCTTGGGCAAGGTTCAATCAGCTGCCCTGATGGAGCTGATAGAAGGGAGGGCCGCCATGCGCTTTACAATTCCGGCGGATCATCCAGCCTTACCGGGACATTTTCCGGGGAATCCCATTGTGCCGGGGGTTGTAACCCTGGATAGGATGCTGGAGTTGGTTGGTATCAGCACGCCTTGCACGCTGCAATCGGTGCGGTTTCACTCTGTCCTAAAGGCCGATGAGACCTGTGATGTTACGGTAACCCGTGGACCAAAACAGATAACGGCATCGTGCCAGGCCGGTGCGCGCAAGATTCTGACCGCCCGATTAGAGGTGGGAGGGTCATGACATCGCTGGAGCGCGCGGCAGGGAAACGGGATTGGATGCACCGGAAAGAGCGGGGCAGCCCGATTTTGATACGGTTTATAGCCTGGCTGGCTGTTACTGTGGGGCGCAAGCCGACACGGTTGCTACTGCATCCCATCGCGCTCTATTTTTTGCTTTGCGCTCCCCGACAGCGCCGCCAATCACAGGCCTTTTTGAACCGTGTTCTGGATCGTTCTGCGCGTCTTCGTGACAGCTATCGCCATTTTTTGTGTTTCGCCTCGACAATCCTGGATCGGATTTACTTTCTGACCAATAAGGGAGAGGCATTATCGATAGAGTTTCAAGGGCTGGACGCGCTGGACGCTGTTTGCGAGCAGGGCCGTGGCGCGGTGATGATCGGTGCTCATTTTGGCAGCTTTGATGCCATGCGTGCCTTGGCCATCGGGCGTCCTGAATTCACACTGAAGATTTTGATGCATATCGGTTCAGAAAGCCGGGTTGCTGCGACGATCCATGCGTTGAATCCTGAATTGGAAGAAATGATCATCCCGCTGGGGCAGTCGGGTAGTATGTTGCGGGTGAACGAAAGTCTGAAGCGGGGCGAATGGGTTGGGGTCTTGGCAGACCGGGTGGTTATGGACGGCAAAACCCGCTCGGTCTCTTTTCTGGGACAGGACGCTGATTTTCCCATATCACCCTGGATTCTGGCGGCTGTTTCCAAGGTTCCGGTTCTTATGTTCGCGGGCGTCTATTTGGGTGGCAATCGCTATCAGATAAAGTTTAAGCTCCTCTCAGAGGGAGGCATTCAAGACCGCGGTCATCGTGAAACAGCGTTTCAGGGTGAGATTGACTCCTATGTTGAAACGCTGGAGGACTGGGTTCGGGCGCACCCTTATAACTGGTTCAATTTTTATGACTTCTGGGCTTAAAGCACTCTGTTTTGCTCTTCTGTTTTTGATCGCTGCGTCTCCTGTGCGGGCGGATTGGCCCGGCGCGTGGGGGCTTGCCCAATTAGGGGAGTCGCTGGCGGAGACGACAGAGGGTAAAGTCCGGTTTCGGGAGTTCAGAACAGTTTCCTATCTCAATGCGCCTATTGAGCTGTCAGGCTATGTCATGCGCCGGGGAAACCGGATTGAGAAGCATATCCTTTCCCCCTTTCAGGAAAGTATCGTCATTGACGGCGATACTGTGGATGTCGATACGGCGGAGGGGGAGCATCATCGTTTCGATGTTAATGACCATGGGTTGATTAAAGGACTGGCGACGGCGCTGCAGGCAACACTCAGCGGCAATCTGCTGGTCCTAGAGAAGCAGTTTGATGTGATTCTGTCGGGCGCACCCACTGGTTGGACCCTGCATTTGACTCCGTTAGAGGCAGATTTGCGGCAAGTCCTGCCAGGGATCACATTGACTGGGGTGAATGGTTTGGTCGAGACGATTGAGATCGAAGGTGAACATGGAGATATCAGCATGATGACGCTGCAGCATACTTCACCGTGAAACAGGCACCGGATACTATAAAGGGCCGGTTGGTGGCGTTTGGTGTGCTGGTGGTTCTGATTGCTGGCTTGTCGATGCTTGTTGTATCCTGGGTCGCGGTCGTTACGGATATGTCCTTCTTTTTGCCGGAGGACAGATCTGCTCAGGCACAGGCTTTGACCGCTGGGTTACAGCAGCCGGGCAAGTGATGAAATCACTAAGTCGTTGCGCGGAAATCCAGCCTTTGTCCTGGTGCAGAATGGTCGCCCGTATATCCCACCGGATGTGCAGGCTTATCTGTTGGAACATCGATATCTTTTGGGGTCGGATCTGTCCCCCACAGCCTTTTCTCCGGTCAGCCTTAAACAATCGTTGGAGCAGAGCATTCAACGATTGGCAACCGTCACCGGCTGGGCCTTTCGTGATCTTTTCCCGCGAGATCCGACAGGGCGTATGCGCGACGTTGTCGCCGGTCTGCAATGGCAGGACGGGCCTGAGCGCATCGCGGGTATTTGGCAAGACACATCGGGCCGTGCATTGATCCTTGCCCGTTTGCATGCGGCAGCCGGTGATTTGGCGGCGCAAGCGGCTGCGGTGGAGGCGGTGGGGCTGGCCGTTACCCAGGCAAATTCCAGCCTGGTATGGGAGGCGAGTGGCCCAGGCTTGTTCGGTCTGCATGCCAGTGACCGTATTCGCGGCGACATGACATGGCTGAGTGCTTTGGCCGGAGGGGCTGTCGCGTTGGTTCTATTGCTGGCTTTTCGCAGGATTGGTCCCGTCGTCTTGGCTGGGGTTCCGGTCTGCCTTGGTATTCTGGTCGGAATCTTGGTTACTCAAGTGATTTTCGGATCCGTGCATGGAGTCGCGATCACCTTCGGGGCTGTCTTAAGCGGCGTTGCGGTTGATTATCCCATTCATCTGATCGGGTTGCGACAGCATGGGGATACGGCTTGGGCCGTGGCGCGACGAATTTCGCGTCCTATGATCATTGGGGCGGCAACAACGTCGGTAGGGTTGCTGGCATTAACCCAATCCAGTTTCCCCGGCCTTGCCCAAATTGGGACATTGGCTTCTGTTGGGGTTATCACGGCCTTGCTATGCAGCCTGATCTTCCTGCCCTTTCTGGTAGGGTGCGGGACCGTATCGCCCAACCCCCTATGGACACAGGCGATATGGGGGTATCTGCGTCAAAGACCCGGCCTGCGGCGTGGGGGGCGAGTTGCTTTTTTGGGCATCTTCCTTGGGGCGGTTGTTTTCGCAATCCTCTCCCCCGCGCCAGTCTGGGAGAGAGATCTGTCCCGATTAAGCGTTGCGCAGGGTAAGGAGCGGCGCTTGGATGCAGAACTACGCCACAGTTTTAAACTGCCTGACGCCCGTCAATTGCTGTTGATCGAGGGGCCGGATGCACAATCGGTTCTGCAGCGCCAAGCTGCTTTGTTGCCACTGCTGGATAAGGCAATGGCAGAGGGACGGCTGGGGCGGTATTTCGCAGCAGCGACGATCCTGCCAACACTGGCTGTGCAGCATGAACGGCAGAACATGATGCCTGATCGGGAGGGGTTGGTGAGCAGCCTGACTGCTGCCACTGAGGGTTTGCCGGTTTCAACCAGCACATTCAGGCCTTTTATAGAGGATGTCGCCGACCAGAAACACAAGGCTGCCTTGGATGTGACTGCCTTGCGCAACAGCCCGCTGGGACCATTCTTTCTTGCGCCGTGGCCGGTGCTGAACGGATATGCGGGCATTATAGCCCTGTCTGCCCCGATCCAATTGCAGGATGAGCAACTGGCGGATACTCTGGTTGATCTGGTTCAGGTTGCTGGCGAAATCATCACCGACTATCGCAATGAGGCCATGACCCTTCTTTTGATCGGTCTGGGGGTTGGCATGATCCTGCTGGTTGTCGGTTTGCGGAATGGGCACCGGATATTTTTGGTCGCCCTGCCACCGCTGGCTGCGGTTATGCTGACGGCGGCCCTCCTGCTTGCCTTTGGCATAGAACTCAATCTATTTCATGTCCTGGCATTTTTGCTGATTGCCAGTGTCGGGGTGGATTACAGCCTGTTCTATCCAGGCTACGGAGAGCATGAGGAAATGCCCGCTCATGGAATTCGGTCTGTCACACTGTGTTGTGTCACGACCGTCACTGTGTTTGGTATTCTCTCCACCTCCAGCATTCCGGTATTGTCCGCCATTGGGATGACCGTAGCCATAGGCGCTGGCGTAAGTTACCTATTGACGGTGTTTTGTGCAGAGTGATGAGGACGCCCTTGTGACACGATTTCCCTATGTAACGGCTTATACCTGCGTCAATGCGGCAGGGATTGGCGTGGATGGTCTGTTGCAGGCATTGCGGGAAAATCGTGGTGGGTTGCTGCGTCCTGACGGGAACCTATCGGATCTGGATACCTATGTCGGGCAAGTTGATGGCGTGGACTCTGTCTCTCTGCCTTCCAACTTGGCCCAGTTTGATTGCCGTAACAATCGTCTTGCTGAACTTGCTCTGGGGCATTCTGATTTTGCAGACCAAGTGGTACAGGCCAGGCAACGGTATGGTGCGGGTCGGATCGGGGTCTTGCTGGGCACCAGCACCTCGGGCATCGCCAGCGCTGAATTGGCCTATCAAAACCAACGGGATGATGGCAGCCTGCCGGATAATTTCAACTTTCGCACCACCCATGAGCTCGCCTCTCTCAGCGATTATGTGCGCCTGAGATTTTCCCTGAAGGGGCCTCATTTCACGATCTCAACAGCGTGTTCTTCCAGTGCGAAGACATTCGTTGATGCAGCGCAGCTGATTGCTGCGGGTCTGTGTGATGCGGTTGTGGTTGGAGGTGTCGACAGTCTGTGTGAGACGTCATTGCGTGGCTTCAACGCTCTGCAATTGCTCTCCCCGGAACCCTGTCGCCCGAATGATAAGGCCCGCAAGGGGATTTGCATCGGGGAGGCCGCCTGTTTCGTGCTGCTGGAACGGGAGGGTCCTTCAGACGGTCGCCAAATCGTGTTGCGGGGATATGGTGAGAGTTCTGATGCGCATCATATGTCGTCGCCCCATCCGCAGGGTCTTGGTGCGCGTCTAGCGATGCAACAGGCGCTGGACAGCGCAGGGCTGGCACCAGATCAGATCAGCTATATCAATATGCATGGCACGGGCAGCGCGCAAAATGACCGGGTTGAGGATGCCGCTATTGCTGCCGTTCTTGGCAGTGAGATTCCCTGCAGTTCGACCAAAGGCTGGACGGGTCATACTTTGGGGGCGGCTGGTGGAATGGAAGCTGTGATTGCCCTGATATGTCTGGAGGCTGGTCTTGTTCCCGGTAATTTGAATATGAAAGAGCCAGACGACTTATCTCGTTGTAACCTGGTGGAACAGACATTTGATCGGCCTTTGATCCATGTGATGACAAATAATTTTGGTTTTGGTGGGAATAATTGCAGCCTGATTTTCAGTCGGCAGGATGTGATGGCATGAAGGCGTTGGTCTCTGGTATTGCCGTCCTAGGCGCAGGTCTGGAGTCTTGGGAGGAAACAAAGGCGATCCTGTCAGGCACTAAAGAGTGGCAGGATCAGCCATTGGCCCTCCCGAAAGCAGTTGTTCTGCCGCCAAATGAACGCCGTCGCGCCAGTCCGCTGGTGCGGTTGGCGTTGAGCGTTGCTCAGTCGGCGTGCAAGGCGGCGGGCAAGTCAGGCGCGACGCTGGACTGTGTCTTTGCCAGCGCCATTGGAGATGGGCAGGTCGCCCATGCCATTCTGTCTGCCCTGTCGAAACCAGAAAAAGCTGTCTCGCCCACGCAGTTCCATAACTCGGTACATAATGCCATGGCTGGCTATTGGAGCATTGGTGTTGGAAATCATGCGGCCTCAACTAGCTTGGCTGCTGGGGACTTTACCTTTGGGTCTGGATTGTTGAAGGCTCTGTTGACCGTATCGCAGGAAAACCGATCTGTGATTTTGGTTGCGGTGGATTATCCATTTCCAGAACCGCTCAACGCCATGCGCCCGATCGGGGCACCCTTTGGTGTCGCGATGGTTCTGGACCCTATTTCCCATTCCGGTCAGGGGCCAATAATCAACGTGACTGCCAGTGATGAGACGGCGGCAACCCCGCTGCATCATATGGATCTGGCCCCATTGTGGCAGGCATGCCCACCGGCAAAGGCTTTGTCATTGCTGGCCAGCCTGATCAAGCCAGGTAGAATTGTGATTGAAGCGGGCGCGGATTATTTTCTGAATGTTGACATTTGCCCATGAGTGAAGCTCCCCCCAAAATTGCAGATTTGGTTCCCCATGATGGCCTTATGGTTCTGCTAGAGGACGTATTGCATTGGGACCAGTCGGGTGTGTTGTGTCGTACAAAAACCCATAATCGCACTGAAAATCCATTGCGCAGGGATGACCAATTGCCAGCGCTGGCAGGAATTGAATATGGCGCACAGGCGGCGGCTGTTCATGGGGCGCTGCTGGGTCAAAAAGCCGGAGGATATCTGGTCAGCGTCAAGGACTGCCAGATAAAGACAAGGCTTTTATCGGATCATCCGGGCCCGCTGCTGGTTTCCGCGAACCGCGTAATGGCAACACAGGATGCCTTTATCTATCGTATTGCAATTCAGGAAGAAACAGCAGCACCGCTCGATACAGATCTTCTCGTCGGCCAGATCACCATAATGCTAACATAGAAAGAATAATCTGGCGGCATGCCAACTTGAAATTGAAACACTGCTCGGGTACCATTTTGGATGGGTTGTGGGGAAGAGGCCAGTTTATGGGGTTTTCTAAGAGCGTTGTTAAGGATTTAGCCTTAAGCACGGATGTGTGGGTACCAAATTCTGCTCTGGCTGTTGTCATTCCTGCCTATAACGAGGCGGCAACGATTGCTGCTGTCGCGGATGGGGCGCTGCATATGACGCCCCATGTCATTGTCGTCGATGACGGGTCTCAAGATGATACCGCGGAGATTGCGCAACAATTGGATGTTGAGGTCATTCGTTTGGGCGGGAATAAAGGGAAAGCAGCCGCGTTGATCGCGGGTTTCCAACACGCAATGACCTTGGATGTGCAGGGTGTTGTGACATTGGATGGTGATGGACAGCATCAATGGTCCGATATTGTGAAAGTCGCAGAGGCCGGGTTTCTGGCGGGCAATCGCCTTGTTATCGGTTCTCGCCTGCATCAACCAGAGAATTTCCCAAAGTCACGCTTACGGGCCAATCGTATTGCGAATTTTTGGATATCCTGGGCAGCGGGACATAGGGTGGCCGATTCCCAAAGCGGGTTTCGCTATTATCCGATCAGTCTGTTGCGTCAGATTGATTTTTCAAGTCTGCGCAGCGGTGGATTTGTGTTTGAAAGCGAGTTGTTGATCAAGGCGGCCCATGCAGGGTATTCAACCATCTCCGTTCCCATTCCAGCGCTGTATGATGGTGAAATTTTTCGCCCCAGCCATTTTAAGCCTGTACGCGATATCACACAGATTGTGGTGATGGTTGCTTGGGCTTTGATCCGCCGCGGCATGAATCCCTATGGCCTGTACCGATCTCTAAAGCCAGAAGTTTGAAACGTTGTTACTCAACAATGTCCCTTGAAATATAGGGGTAATTTGCGCAGGTTAGAGCCTGTGTTAAACAAAATTGGAGGAGAGAAAGTATGATCCGCAATTTCACCCGAATTATTCTAGTTTTTGCATTTCTCGGCACTTTGGCGGCCTGTCGGACGGCCCCAGTCTATAATGTTGAAAATGATTCCTTTACGACGACTGCGCCCTCTCTCGACGCCGCGGCAACAGTGATTAAGGGCGCGGGTGCCAGTTTGGGGTGGCAGATGGCTGACCAGGGGCCCGGCCATATTGTTGGGCGTCTGCCCATCCGTTCGCATCTGGCCGTTGTTGATATCAATTTTGATGTGGAACATTACAGCATTCACTATAAAGACAGTACAAATCTGAAATACGACGGATCGACGATCCATTCCAATTACAATGGATGGATTGAGAATCTGCAGAATGCAATCACTGCCCGCAGCAGCGTTTATTAAGAGACGATAAACTTCTTAAAGTGTCGCCAACCTAATGGGACTGCTGATTATGGGCATCTCATTAGGTTGGGGAGCTTGCTTGGGTGATAACAAGGATTGTTTCGCTCTCTGGCGTGTTTCAATATGCCGATGTTACGATAACAAAGTGCAAATGCGACGGTGTGATGGCAGGACAAGAACGCTTAGATATCCATAACTCGTCCATTCCGGTCGTTTGTCAGGCATGTGAAGCCCGCCATAAAGGTGTGTGCGGGGCGATGACGCCTGACGAGTTGCAACGACTCAGTCGACATACGACCATTCGGCGTCACCCGGCCAAAACATTGTTGGTCACGGAAGAAGAGCCAATTGAAACCTATGCAAATCTTTTGAGTGGCGTCGTGAAGCTCAGCAAAACTCTGGCTGATGGACGCCAACAGATTGTCGGGCTGCAATTTGCTCCGGACTTTGTCGGTCGACCTTTTCAAAAAGAAAGTCAGGTCTGCGCCGAGGCCGCATCAGACATTACGCTGTGTTATTTTCCCAAAACCATAATTGAAGGAATGTTGAAAGAGCAGCCGGAGCTGGAGCGTCGCTTGTTGCGCCAGGCATTGGGGGAATTGGACGAAGCGCGAGATTTGATGCTGACATTGGGTCGAAAAACAGCTGAAGAGAAGCTGGCTAGTTTCCTCTATATGATTGCCCGGCACATCGACCCGACCATTGATCCCCATGAAACCAACACGACCAGTTTTGATTTGCCCCTGACACGCACAGATATAGCAGATTTTCTGGGGTTAACGATTGAGACTGTCAGTCGCCAATTGACCAAAATGCGCAAGTCGGACGTTATTCGTGTTGAGAATAATCGACATTTTCTGATCCCGGATCTTGAGCGTCTGAAAGAGATATCAGGAAGTTGACTTAAATCTTGGCCAGCCGCTGGGCCATGGGAATGCATAAAAAGTCTCGTTCGAAGGCAATATGTCGGCGCATTTGGCCAAAGAATCCACGAAGCATATAGCCCGTCACTTCAGCATTGTTGCAATGTGTGCCTGCCACCAGAATGCGCATCTCCTCGCAGATCTCCTCGGCAAAGAACTGATCTTCCCGATGTTCCTCGCACAGACGGGCGATAACATCGTCAAGCACGGCACCGCCATTTATTGTCAATCTGGCGGACATGAAGAACCGCTCTTCTTCGAATCGGTGTGATGCCTTCATTGATGGCAGTAATTCTTGCGACAAAAAGCGGCATTCTGAAACATTTACAGGCACCGGCAGAGTATCTGCGATTGCCTCCAGACGATCACATATTGATAACAGCAAGCCGTGATATTCTTGCATGACACTAAGGGCTGTTGCAGGGTCGTGTGTGTTATCTGTCAAACGCGTTAGTTTTAGTTGGAACACTGGTTTATAGCTTGTTGGCATCGATCAGATATCCCTGTCTCAGCGTTGTAGTCACCTGAAACAGCGACTTTGCTTATGTATGCGGTTCTTATAATGGCTGTGATAAACTGCTTTTGCGTTGATCCAGATCAAGGTTGCACTGCACCAAACATTGGATAATGAGCAAGTTGGATAGCCACAAATTTATCGTGGTGGGGCTGATCAACATTCGGGTTGGTCTGACTTCCGCTTAAGGGTGAGAAATATGAAACACAAAGTAACTGTGATCGCATTGGCAATCGCTGCGGTTTTAGCCTTAATGGGAACGGCATTGGGGCGGGATGATCTTTTCCGTGCGCATTCCGGGATACTCTTCGTCGTCTTAACTGCCACGGCGTTTTTCCTTCTAAACCGATCCCCCCTTTCGGCATCGACCGATGCAGGTTCGATTCCATTTCAGGGTGGGTCCGATACCAATCCCGCCTATATTGATGGGCCTATTCGGTATGGTGTCATCGCCACCTTATTCTGGGGGATTGTCGGTTTCCTGGTGGGGATTGTCATTGCGTCTCAGCTCGCCTGGCCGGATTTGAACTTAGAGCCCTACTTGAATTTCGGGCGTCTTCGGCCTCTTCACACCTCCGCTGTGATTTTTGCCTTTGGTGGGAA
>JARGPE010000103.1 GCA_029212835.1 Alphaproteobacteria bacterium
GTGACTTGGCCGATGTTTTCTGCACCTCAACCGAGGGTGTGCGGGGGCAGCGCGCGAAGGATTGGGATCTGGTTGATCATATTGCGCCCAAGCAGAGCTTTATGGAGAAAGTCAATGTTCGCGCCGCTGAACTGGCGAAAACCAGCAAGCGCCCCAGCAAGGCCGAAGGAATCAAGATGACCCCGGTCGCGCGGGATATCCGCGACGATGGATACAGCTATCCCAATGTGGATGTGACGATTGATCCGGAAGGCCGCACGGTATCCTTGACCGTGAAGGCGCCCACAGAAACCGTGCCGTCAGATATCGATACGATCTTGAAGCAGGGCATGAATTGGTGGCCGCTGGCTATGGCGCGCGAATTGGATGACGCCATCCTGATGCTGCGCACCAATCACGAGGAAGTTGGTCTTTGGCTGTTGAAGACCCAGGGCGATGCCAAAATGGTTCTGGAAGCAGATCAGGCTGTGTTGAAAAACGCAGATAACTGGTTCGTGACCGAAGTTCTGGGCATGATGCGCCGGACCTTCGCACGCTTGGACGTTACCTCCCGCAGTATGTTTGCCGTGATTGAGGAAGGCAGTTGCTTTGCCGGGTCCTTGCTGGAGCTCGCGCTGTGTGCCGACCGTTCCTACATGCTGGCCCTACCGGATCAGCCCGATGACGAACCCAAGCTGACATTGGGTGAGATGAATTTCGGTATTCTGGAAGAGGTCAATGGCCTAAGCCGTCTGCAAACCCGCTTCATGGGTGAGCCGGACGTGCATGATCGCCTGAAGAAAGAAATAGGTAAGCCTTTTGATGCCACTGCGGCAGAAGAAGCGGGTCTTGTTACTTTCGCCCCAGATGATCTGGATTGGGATGACGAGTTGCGCATTGCCATAGAGGAACGTGCTGCCCTGTCTCCAGATGCCTTGACGGGGATGGAGGCCAATCTGCGCTTCGGTGGTCAGGAAACCATGGCAACGAAGGTGTTTGGTCGCCTGTCTGCTTGGCAGAACTGGATCTTTATCCGCCCCAACGCGGTTGGAGAGAAGGGTGCATTGAAACAGTTCGGCAGCGGTACAAAGGCCGAATTCGACTGGAAACGCGTTTGATCTAAGAAACGATTATGGGGCTCGGTTGGGGAAGGCCGAAGCAACTAAATTTTAATCTGAGAGGGAAAGAAACATGGCTTCGATCGACTATCAAGAACGCATCCCCAATAACGTGGAATTGAGCACGGACCGCCGTTTGCAGCGTGCGCTGGAACATTGGCAGCCCCGGTTCCTGAACTGGTGGACGGAAATGGGCCCGGAAGGCTTCATGGCGTCAGATGTCTATCTGCGCACCGCGACATCCGTGGATGCCAAAGGCTGGGCGCATTTCGGTCATGTGAAGATGCCGGAATATCGTTGGGGTATTTTCCTGGCGGACCGCGAAGAAAACCGTACCATCGGCTTTGGTGATGAATTCGGGAAGCCCGTCTGGCAGGATGTTCCCGGTGAACACCGCGCCGTGCTACGCAACCTGATTGTGACCCAGGGCGATACGGAACCTGCCTCTGTTGAGCAGCAACGCCTGTTGGGCCAGACCTGCCCGTCGTTGTATGACCTGCGCAACCTGTTCCAGGTTAATGTGGAAGAAGGCCGCCACCTTTGGGCCATGGTTTATCTGCTACATGCTCATTTCGGTCGTGATGGCCGCGAGCAAGCGGAAGAATTGCTGATGCGTCATTCTGGTGATGTCGACAATCCCCGCATTCTGAGCACCTTTAACGAGCCGATCGATGACTGGTTGAGCTTCTTCATGTTCACCTATTTCACCGACCGGGATGGTAAGTTTCAGCTGAAATGCTTGGCCGAAAGCGCCTTTGATCCGTTGTCACGTACCTGTCAGTTCATGCTGACCGAGGAAGCCCACCATATGTTTGTGGGGGAAACCGGGATTGGTCGTATTATCAAGCGGGCGCTGGAAGTCATGCAGGAAACCGGCACCGATGATCCAGAGACCATCCGCAAGGCTGGTGCGTTCGATCTGCATTTGGTTCAGCGCTATGTGAACTTCTGGTTCTCGTCGTGTCTGGATCTTTTCGGGTCGGAAAAATCCTCGAATGCGGCAAGCTATTTTGCTGCTGGCGTGAAGGGGCGTCCGGATGAGGCACGCTACGAAGATCACATCGTTGCTGACTCAATCTTCGAACTCGAAATTCCAGATGCAAATGGCAATCCGACTATCGAAGACGTGCCGATGCGCAATGCAATGAATGAAGTTGTCCGTCAGGCCTATATCAAAGATTGCATGGTCGGTTTGACCCGCTGGAATCGTTTGATCAAGAAGGCTGGCTTCGACTTTGAGATCACATTGCCTAGCGAGCGTTTCCGCCGGTCTATTGGCCCTTGGGCGAACATGACCATGGAACCATCTGGCAAGATGATTTCAGCTGAGGAATATGAGCGCCGTAAAGGTGAATTCCTGCCGACCGAGGCCGACCGTGCCTTCGTGAAGAGCCAGATGAAGCCGGTCATGGAACCCGGTAAGGTCGCGAGTTGGATTGCCCCACCAGATCGTGGCATCAACAGCCAGCCTGTGGATTACGAATACGTCCACGTTCACTAAGAACCGGGTGTATTGATTAGAATGGGCGCGGAGATCTCGGTCTTCGCGCCCTTTTTTTGTTTGGATTAAAGGGTGGCTGCGACCGCGATGCCTTCAGCGATGGCGCGCTTGGCATCGACTTCTGTGGCAAGTTTTGCGCCCCCGATAACGTGGACCGGAATGCCAGCGTCCTGCAATGGCGCCATCAGGGACGCTTGGGAGGTTTGGCCGGCGCAGAGAACGATACTATCGCAGGATAGGGTTCTTTGCTCCGTCCCCGATAGGATGGTCAGGCCTTGATCATCGATGCGTTGATAGACGACGTCAGGGATCATCTCCACCTTGGCCTTTAACAGGCTCAGGCGGTGGACCCAGCCGGTTGTCTTACCGGGACCGATCCCCATTTTTCCAGACCGGCGTTGCAGCAGATAAACCTCGCGCGCAGGCGGGGGATTATCGGCGGGCTGATCAACGCCCCAGTGACGGCGGAAGGCGTCGGGATTGAGGTGCGAATGGCTGTCACCTTCTGTCAGGTAGACACTGACATCAATGCCGATTCCACCGGCTCCGATCACGGCAACTCGGTCGCCGGCCTTTCGTTTGCCCGACAACAGATCCGCATAGGTCATGACGCTGGGATGATTGATGCCCTCAATATCTGGGACAAAGGGTTCAACCCCACTGGCCAGCACGACAGCATCAAATCCTTTTAGAGTTTCAATGTCGGCATGGGTGGAGAGTTTTAGGGTGATCCCCAATTCTGCAATGCGTGTTGTGAAATAGCGCAGGGTTTCATCAAATTCCTGCTTTCCAGGAATCGCGCTGGCCAAGCGAAATTGACCGCCAATCTGATCCTTGGCCTCGAAGACGGTAACGTGGTGACCCCGTTCTGCCAGAACCTCGGCACAGGACAGGCCAGCTGGTCCCGCACCAACAACGGCAACATTTTTAGGTGCACTTGTGACTGTCCAGGTCAGCAGAGTTTCATGACAAGCCCGTGGATTGACCAGGCAACTGGAAACCTCTCCCACAAAGTAATGATCCAGGCAGGCTTGGTTGCAGGCGATGCAGGTATTGATGAGCTGGGGCGTTCCGGCTTGTGCCTTGGCGACAAAGGCGGCATCGGCCAGGAAGGGACGGGCCATGCTGACCATATCGGCCTGACCCTGGCTCAGAATAGCCTCTGCTGTTTCCGGCATGTTGATGCGATTGACCGCAGCGATGGGGATGCGCGACAGGGAGTCCTTGACCCGTGCCGTGGCCCAGGCGAAGCCCGCGCGGGGAACGGCTTGTGCGATGGTGGGTGTGCGGGCTTCGTGCCAGCCAATGCCGGAATTGATCACATCGACCCCGGCGGCTTCGACCCGTTGCGCCAGGTCTCGCACTTCGGACAGCGGGCTGCCACCTTCCACAATATCCAGCACAGACAGGCGGTACATCAGGATAAACTCTGGCCCTGTTGCGGCGCGTACCGTCTCGATAATACGCAGGGGAAATCGGATACGATTTTCAAAGCTGCCGCCCCACTGGTCGGTGCGATGGTTGGTACAGGGTGCGGTGAATTCGTTGATCAGATAACCTTCGGAGCCCATAATTTCTACACCGTCATAGCCTGCTTGTTGGGCATAGACAGCGGCCTGGGCAAAATCGGCAATGGTTTGCTCTATCTCTTCTGCCGTCATCTCCCGGGGCACGGTCTTGTTGATCGGTGCACGTATGGGCGAGGGGGCAACGATGTTCCCATGATAGCCATACCGTCCGGCGTGCAGGATTTGTAACAGAATGCGCCCGTCGTGATCATGCACGGCTTGGGGGATTGGCTTATGGGCCTTGGCAATCTCTGGCGTATTGAAACTGGCAGATTTTCTATCCAGTTGACCCGCCGCATTGACGGAAAAGCCTCCAGTGATGATCAGGGCGCATCCCTGTTTGGCGCGCTCTCCATAAAAGGCGGCCATTCGCTCTATGCCGCCGTCGCGCTCTTCCAATCCGGTATGCATCGATCCCATGATCAACCGATTGGGTAGGGTATGCGGTCCGATCTGGATGGGGGCGAAGATATGCGGATAAGGGTTAGCCATTGCGTGCCTTGATCATTGTCATGGAGGAAAATGTCAGCACCGTGTCACCGTCTTGATTGCGGACATTAACGTTGAAATGCAGGATACCCCGGTCTGGTTTTGACTTTGATTTCCGTGCTTCGGCCACGGTGAAGCTGGGGGTTAGCGTGTCACCGGGGCGCACAGGCTTCACCCAGCGGATTTCATCCATGCCGGGACCACCCAGGGAAACATCTTTGAAATATCCCATGCCAATGAAGGAGGAGAAACTGGCAGCCAGGGTTTGAAAGCCACTGGCGATCAACCCGCCAAATGCGCCTTCATTCACCGCATAATCCTTATCTATATGGATTGCTTGCGGGTCATAGACTTTCGCAAAGTCGATGATGAAGTCTTCGGTAAACTCAATGGCGGGGGCAACAATGGTTTCGCCCACGGTGTAATCGTCAATAAAGCGCCCGGTCATGCCTGTTCTGCCTTTAACTGATAAAGAACCCGATCCTCCGTCACACGCATTTCCACTCGGCTCTGGGTGACCAGATAGGCCAAATGCGCGATGCTTTCACCCAGCGCAAACATGACATGTTCGTCGCCGATCGCGCGGGGAAAGATTGCGGGTACAAGGGTCCAGGCATCCTGCGCGCCGCCCTCTTTCAGCGCATTCAGAATGTCCTGCAGCCGATCACGGTGATGTTCCTGGATATCTGCAACGCGCGTATGCAGGCCATAAAAGGGCAGCTTATGGGAAGGCAGGACCAATGTATCCTCTGGCATTGCATCTGCAATCCGATCCAGGCTACCCAGGAAATCACTTAAGGGTTCGGTCCCATCCTTAAACCAATGCACCGAGATATTTGGCGTGATTTTTGGCAGAACTTGGTCCCCAGGAATGAAAACACGAAGGTCTGGGCAATATAGGCCCGTCAGTGCCTCGCTATGTCCCTCCAGGACCATGACTTGCCATGAACGACCACCGATCATGATGCTGTCATTATCGCGCAAGCGTGTGAAAGCTTTCGGTGGGTCAAAGATGCATGTGCGATAGGCGTTGCCAACAGTGCTCATCCGTTTGCACATATCGTCAGGAACGCCATTGCGGCGATAGAATGCTGTTTGACCATTAACAAAGGCATCATCGCCCATTTTCTCCAGCAGAGTGCCGACCAGCCATTCTTTTTCAGACATCAGGCAGGGGATTGAATAGGTCCGTTCCAACCAGCCAGCCAGACCAAAATGATCTGGATGGTGATGGGTGCAGATCAGGCGTCCGGGTTTCTTGCCCTTTGCCGGTCCTTCAAACACCGCCTGCCAGACATCACAGGTTTCAGCCGTGCCAAACCCTGTATCGACGATGACCCATTCTTCGCCATCTTCAATCAGCCACAGATTAATGTGATCCAGGGAAATCGGCAGCGCCATGCGCAACCAATGAACACCTGGGGCGACCTCAATCATTTGGCCAGCGGGCGGGGCATCAGCCCAGGGATGATGGATCGGGGTAGGCTTTATCGCTGGAAATGCGGACATGGAATAACCTTAAATTTAGACTCGCGGTGCGTCGATAAACCCTCGAACCAATGCCAGGACTTCGTCTGGTTGATCTTTGTGGGCCGAATGTCGGCATTTAGGCAGAATACGGGCTTTGGCCGGTCCGGCAACTTTATTGCCAATCGACTCAACCTGGGCTGACGTGCCGTATTCATCCTCTGCACCTTGAATGGCCAGGACGGGGCAGGTGATGCCGGGCAGGTATTCTTCAATATTCCAGTGACGGAAGCTGGGGGCCAGCCAGGCCTGATTCCACAGCCAGAAAGCGCCTTCCGGGTCATCGTGATAACGGCCCAGCTTGTCTTTTAAATCCGTTGTCTCAAAAGCCACCTTTGCCTGCTCAATGGCAGCGATGCAGATATCTTCATTGAAGACATGGGCCGCCAGGGTAATGACACCCGATACTGGACGACCTGCGCCACCTGCATGGATCAGCGCGATTGATCCGCCATCGGAATGGCCTAGCAGGAAGGGAGCTTCAATCTCCAAGATATCCAGGAGGGCAGGCAGAGCCTCCAGCGCTTCCCGGTGCATATAGCGATCCCCAACCGGATGCGTGGTGCAGGGCGTTGAGCGGCCATAGCCATAGCGGGAATAGACCAGCACGCCATGGCCAGTTTCCTGAGCCAGCTTTGCCGGGAAATCCCGCCACATGCCGACAGACCCAAGCCCTTCATGCAGAACCACAATAATTGGCTTTTTACCGGGATACAGTTGGCATTCCAGCTGATGGCCGGTGACATCAACGTAGAAGCTCTCAGGCATGGTCATTAAACAGCATCCCGCAGCTTGAAGCGCTGGATTTTGCCGGTCGCAGTCTTTGGCAGTTCATCCAGGAATTCAATCCAACGGGGGTATTTGTAACTGGCTAATTCGGCTTTTACGAAGGCTTTGATTTCGTCGGACAAGGCGTCAGTTGCCGCAATGCCACTGCGCAGAACAATGAATGCCTTTGGTTTGATCAGGCCATCCTTGTCGGCATGTCCAACAACCGCCACTTCCAGCACAGCTTCGTGGCGCACAATGGCACTTTCCACTTCCACTGGGGATACATAAATGCCGCCCACTTTCAGCATGTCGTCGGATCGACCGGCATGTGTATAGACGCCGTTTTCGTCGCGGACATATTTATCGCCTGTGCGGGTCCACATTCCCTGAAATGTCTCGCGGCTCTTGTCGCGCTGGTTCCAATACAGGATGGCGGATGTTGGGCCGGATACTTCCAGCATACCCATTTGACCGGCCTCCGTCAGAATCGTTCCTGCATCATCAACAAGGCGCAGGTCATAGCCCGGGACAGGCTTTCCCGAAGAGCCAGGAATAATGTCGCCCAGTTTATTACTCAGGAAAATGTGCAGCATTTCTGTTGAGCCAAGCCCGTCCAGAATATCAACACCGGTTGCATCCTTAAAGCGACGCATCAAATCTGCGGGCAAGGCTTCGCCCGCTGACGTCGCGACGCGCATCGCATGTTCACCTTGTTTCGGCAATTCTCCTGATGCCAGCAGCATGCCATAAAGTGTCGGGACGCCATAAAAGATGGTAGGCTTTTCTTCCCGCAGGATCCTCGCCACAGATTTCGCATCCGGCGGACCCGCTAGCAAAATTGTTGTTGCCCCGACCGACATCGGGAAGGTCAGGCCATTTCCCAAACCATAGGCAAAGAATAGCTTTGCCGCAGAAAAACAGATGTCTTTTTCTTGAATGCCCAAAATGGGTTTTGCGTAGAGATTGGCGGTATCAATCAGATGGGTTTGCAGGTGAACCGCGCCCTTGGGCTTGCCAGTCGTCCCAGATGTATACAGCCAGAAACACATATCCGACGCCCGGGTGGGGGCCGTTTGATACTCCGTTGACTTGCCTTCAAGTTCTTTACTCAACAGGCTATAGCCCTTGCCGTCTGCACCCGACACAATAATTGTATTCAGGTATGGATGGTTTTCCAGATGCGGCAGAAAGGCATCCAGCAAGGCCTCTGAGACAATCAGCACACGCGCTCGACTGTCATCCAGCATGAAATCATAGTCTTCAGCAGTCAGGCGCGTATTGACGGGGATCGGTACGGCACCGGCACGGATGGACCCCAGAAAGCATGTTGGCCAATCGACCGTATCCAAAAGGCACATCAGAACGCGTTCTTCTATGCGCACGTCATGGGCGGCCAGAACATTGGCGAATTGATTAACCCGCGCGTTCAGTTGCGCGTAGGTCATAGGGCCGGATACATCAATGAAGGCGGGTTTATCGCCGAGTCCGGCTTTCAAGTTGCGGCCGATCAGATCGTCAGCGGCATTGTATAGGTCATCCGTTGCTGAATGCACGGCCATGTCATTCCCTCCCATGGGATATTCGTGTGTGGAGCCTAGTTATTAATCTTTTTTGGCTCTTGTGAACTCGATTGCGCCATTTGGTAGCAGATATAGCACTACGGCCTTGCCGCCAGAGACTGTCGGGTAATGGGTGGTGCCTGGTTCATAGACTAGCCAGCCCTTGCCGTGATCATCAAATTCTGCATCGGGGTCTTCTGGCAGGATCAAGTCAATCTCACCGCCTGGATGGGCATGATGAGGTCCACGGCAATCGTCCATCAGGACAACGTCGACAGAAAAGTCGTGATCGCCCAGGCTGGGCTTGATTGGTCGGCCATACCGAATACCGCGATTTTCATTCTCGCACAGCCAGCCTTCGGCAATGCCGGTTTTACAGGCTGCGGCGATGTCCTTTACAACCGCGCCGTCACTGGGAAATGTTTCATTCAGGAAGGCACCTAGTTGGGCATTCAGCGGGCGCGTACCAATCGTGGTGGCGACATCGCGCATCAATGTATTGAAGTCGTCTAGAGTCATGGGACCTCCACAAACAGTGCTATAATTCGTCAGTCGGGATCAGGCGGCTTCCAGGGCTGCTTCAAACCAGCCTTCGGCCCATTCCGCAGCCATGTCTTCAGGAAGATCGCCAGAGGAGGCGTCATGCTCGACACGGTCGCCCAAGCGCGTGGCCCCCAGCTTACTGAGCAAGTCATCAAACTTGCGTCCGCCAAAACAGAAGGTTTGCATATAGGTCATGTCGCCCAGCGCAAACACACCGTATTGAACACCTGTTAGATCTGGTGACTGTGCCTCTATTGCCTCAAAGAAATTGCGGGCATTGTCGGGGACTTCGCCCTGACCATAGGTCGATGTGCAAACGATATATAGCGGACCGGCAGTAAGGGCATCCGGTGTCAGATCGTCCATTAACAGGATTTCAGGGCTTGCCCCTTTATCCGTCAATACATCGACGATTTCATCCGCCACTAATTCTGCTGTGCCGGTCATTGTGCCGACGAGTATCTTGACGTCGTTGCTCATTCATCGCCCTATCGTGTCTGTTCATCCCAACCATTCAGGCCCTTGCTCGGCTCTGCTTTTAGGAACTATAGTGCATGTTGTAGAAAGTGAAAAGAACCATAGTGCATTTTACGATGTTCTTTTCTGGGGGCTAGTATGAGTGAAAAACAAACAGAAGATCCAGCACTGCGCGATTATTTGTCTGGTCTGGGAGAACGCGTCCGCCAGGCGCGGGCCAAGCGGGGTATGGCGCGGCGTATCTTGGCGCGGGATTCCGGTGTATCGGAACGATATCTGGCACAATTGGAAGGCGGGGCTGGAAATCCTACCGTCGCCGTTCTGCGACAAATTGCGGAGGCTGTGGATTATCCGCTGACTGAATTGATGACCGGGGAAGGGGTGCCGGAAACAGCATCAGAACTGGCCCCCTTGATTGCCCGACTGCGGGGATTCGGCCCGGACCAGTTAACCCAAGCCAAGGCCGCGCTGGACCGCATTGGGAATGGCAAGGGAGCTACGGGCGATATTCAGGTTGCCAAGGGAAAGCGAATTGCTTTGATCGGCTTGCGGGGAGCAGGGAAATCTACACTGGGACGCCATCTGGCAAAGCGGCTGAAGGCCCCCTTTGTCGAGCTGAATCGTTTGGTGGAACGGGATTATGGCGGAAGTATTGGTGAAATCCTTGCGCTGAGTGGTCAGCCCGCTTTTAGACGGTTGGAGCGCAGGGCGCTGGAAACAACGATTGCAGACAGTGATAATGCGATCATTGCGACGGGGGGTGGGATCGTTTCAGAACCCGCAACATTTCAACTGCTGCTGGATCGGTGCCATACCATCTGGATTCAGGCACAGCCGGAAGAACATATGAACCGTGTCATTGCCCAGGGCGATTTCAGGCCTATGGCACGCAATGATGAAGCGATGGAAGACCTGAAAGCCATCCTGGCGGCCCGGGAATCCGCCTATTGTCAGGCTGATGCCAGCGTCGATACCAGCGGCAGTTCAGTGGAAGACAGCTTGATCAAACTGGAGGAGGCGGCACGCGCTCTTCTGCAATAACGGTTCAGGGGACGGTCTCTGCGGGCGGCGTCTTCTTGTGCAGAAACAGTTTGTAAAAAATTGGGGCCGCAACAACGACATAGACGATGCGTACGATGTGATGTGTCGCGACAAAGGCAACATCAATACCTAACGCCAGGGCAACAAGACTCATTTCCGCCAGTCCGCCTGGTGAATAAGCCAATATGGCGCTTTGAAAGGGAACGCCCCCGATCTCATAGACCAGGAAGGCAAAGGTTGCCGTTGTTGATAGGATGATGATGGTGGAGCCTATACCCAGTGCGATGGTCCGAAAAACTTCTGACCGGGCAACACCAATAAAGCGGCAGCCGATGATTGTTCCCATAATCCATTGGGCACCGTTCAAGATCAACAAGGGCGGGGTTGCCGCCGTCATGCCAGATAAATGGAGGGCGGCACTGGCCAGCATGGGGCCGACCAGCATAGGCGCTGGAATGCGCAGCAGTTTTGCAATTGGAAAACCAACCAAACCACAGGCCCCCAGGATCAGGTAGTCCTGCCAGGCAACAGCACTTAACGCGACACCAAAGCGTGACCGATCCGTCATGTCGACATCACTGATCAGGCGAAAAACGATTGGAATGATCAGCACCGTCAAGAGGATACGGCTGGCATGGGTCAGCACGATACGACGCTCGTCCCCGCCCATGGAGCCGCCTACGATCATCATTTCATTCAGGCCACCGGGCATGGCCGCAAAATAGGCTGTGGGGCGGTCATAGCCACCGACCTTCCGGAAAAACGGATAGGCACATAGGCTGGCTGTACTGACAAAGCCTGCCAAAAGGGACAAGCTGATGACCCATTGCCCTGCACGCTCTGCCATATCCGGGGAGAAGCCAGCGCCCAACATGACGCCCAAAATCATAACCATCGGCTGGCGCAGGGGAACTGGACCTTGGATCGGCAGACCTATAATTGCCGCGACTGTGCAGGTTATCATTGGTCCCAGCATCCAGGGTAGGGGCAGGGTCAACCAATTTGCAACAAAACCACCACAGGCGCCCAGACCCATTGCCAGGGCGATACGGCCGAGATTTCTCGGGTTGATCGCGATCATAAACAAACTTTCAGTTAGGCAAATCGAACTGCGCTGCGATCATACAGATTGCCACTACGGCACGAAAATGTCCGCCGGTCCTATGACTGGATCGACAGCTTAAGATCTTTGGCGCTGTGGTAAGTATGCGCAGGACCGTAACTTCAACATAGCAATATTTTATGCAAGGACAGGATAGAAGACCAGTCCCCGTGCCATGACAAGAATGCCTAACAGCTTTTCCGTCCGCTCCCTAACGCGGAACATCTTCCGGGAAATATTTGAACAGAGTCAAAATTGGATTCGGAGCCGCCTGGCCCAAACCACAAATGGAGGCATCAATCATCGTCTTGGATAATTGCTCCAGCAGGGGCACATCCCAGCTTGCCTTCTCCATCAACTTCACGGCCTTTTCTGTACCAACCCGACATGGCGTGCATTGACCGCAGCTTTCATCCTCAAAGAACTTCATCAGGTTCAAGGCAACATCGGCGATGTTGTCATGATCCGACAAGACCACGACGGCCGCAGAACCAATGAAGCTGCCATGCGGTTGCAGCGTATCGAAATCCAGGGGCACGTCGCCCAGGCTGGCGGGCAGAATACCGCCAGAGGCACCGCCGGGCAGATAACCTTTGAAGCTGTGTCCGTCTTGCATCCCGTCACAATAGTCTTCGATTAATTGCCGAATGGTGATCCCAGCCGGAGCCAGCTTCACGCCTGGATTTTTGACGCGGCCGGAAACGGAGAAGCTACGAAGACCTTTGCGGTCATTGGCACCCTGATCTGAAAACCAATCCGCGCCATTCTCCATGATTTCAGGCACCCAATAGAGGCTTTCCACATTGTTGACCAGGGTCGGGCGACCAAACAGGCCTTCCTGTGCAACATAGGGCGGGCGATGCCTGGGTAGGCCGCGCTTGCCTTCGATTGACTCGATCATCGCGCTTTCTTCACCGCAGATATAGGCCCCGGCACCACGGCGCAGGATGATCTTTGTGTGTTTGCTCAGGCCTGCGGCTTCCAGTTTGGCAATTTCGGTCTTCAGCAGAGCGATGATCTCAGGGTATTCATCGCGCATATAGATATAAACAGCCTCCGCCTCGACGGCCCAGGCACCAATAAGCATCCCTTCCAGAAACTGGTGAGGGTTGCGTGTCAGATAGTGGTGATCCTTGATGGTGCCGGGTTCACCTTCATCGCCGTTTACGGCCATCATGCGTGGCTTGGGGGCCATACGCACAAATTTCCATTTGCGTCCGGTGGGGAAACCAGCTCCTCCCAATCCGCGCAGATTTGCCCCTTCCAGGATCTCGATCACTTGTTCAACGGTAATGCTGCCATTCAAACAGCTATGCAGGTGACGATAGCCGCCGGCGGTGCGATAGGCAGCCAGATCTTGATAGTCGGGCATTGTTGGGTGGCTGTCATGGGTCTCAGCAGCTTCTACCAATGCCTCAACACTGGTTTCCAGGTGATGTTTATGGCCCACTTCGGCGACGGGGGCCTTGTGACAGCGGCCCATGCAGGGCGCACGCAGAACCCGCACATCCTTACCCACTTTACCGGGCAGATCGGCCAATATCTTCTGCGCGCCCATTAATTCGCAACTCAAGGAATCGCAAACCCGGATGGTCAGAGGCGGCGGTGGTACTTCTCCTTCCATCACTAAATCGAAATGGGCATAAAAGCTGGCGACCTCGAAGACTTCGGCCATGCTCAACTTCATTTCAGATGCCAGGGCATTGAGATGGCGGGCATGAAGATGCCCATAAGTATCTTGAATTAAATGAAGATATTCAATCAGCTCATCACGTTGAAGCGTGCGGTTAGCCAATAGCGCCTGGATTTCCTCCAGCGCTGTGGGGTCCAGTTGTCGCCCTTTTGAATGGGGGGTGGTCTTCCTGCGCCCAAATCCAGGGCTGCGAAATTGATGGACGCTGGTGTCGCCATCAGACATGGGGCTCTCCTACCGGTCGCTTAAAATCATCTTCAATAACTGTGGCACACTAACAACGCCACAGGGACGATGACTGTTTACCGGAAGATCACCACATCATTCTGGTCACTAGGCGTCAATCTCTGCATCCGCCGCGACCAGTCCGATGACGGATGTGTCGATCAGGACCTTTCCGCATTCTTCGAAATTGACGGTGACCCTTGTTCCGACGCAGGATTGGACTTGGCCAATACCCCAGTCAGGGGCGTCGGGATGGCGTACGTATCGGCCTGGAACTAAATCCCCCGGAACCAGTACGTTGTCGTCCGCGTAATTTGATATCATTGGACGGCCCTATCTCTTTCAGCTCAACTGATTGTGCAGTGCAACATAAACTACGATGATTCGCAAGTAAGGGAACTAAAAAAATGTCACATACCGAGCAGTTTCTTGAGTCCTCTAAGTTGGCGGATTTAATCGTATCGCGCTTGATTCATGAAGTCGTTGGCCCTGTAGGAGCGATTTCCAACGGATTGGAATTGATGGAGGAATTGGGGGACGCTGCAGGAACCGATGCGATCAAATTGGTTTCAAACAGCGCAAAGGAGGCTGGAGCACGAC
>JARGPE010000104.1:0-3241 GCA_029212835.1 Alphaproteobacteria bacterium
AGCCAATGGCGACGCTGCGTTCGTCATCATCACGTCGATCTCTGCGGCCATTGCGGCGCTTGAACAGCATTATGGCTTGAAGCTTTTTACCCGACATCCCGCGCATGGTGTTTCCCTGACCCGGTTTGGCATGAAGGTCATGGCTGAGTCGCGCCTGTTGTGTGATCAGGCCCAGACTGTTGCTGCGCTTGCCAGCCCCAATGCGGGACTAAGCGGTGAAATTGGCCTGTGCTGCTATGAAGCGATTGCCCCCTACTTCCTGCCACGATTACTGACCCGGCTAAGGGAGAAACTGCCGGACGTCATCGTTCGATATACAGAAGCAAATATGGAAGGGGTGGCAACTGCCCTAAAAAGTGGCGCGGCAGACCTCGCCATTACCTATGACCTAGGGCTGGATAATGATATCCTGACCGAGACAATCTATACATTACAACCCCATGTGATTTGTTCGGCAGACCATGAATTTGCTGGGCGGGACAGCGTCAATCTGTCTGAGCTTCATAATCAAAAAATTGTCCTGCTGGACCAGCCCTTGAGCGCCCAGTATGTCCTGGGCCTTCTCAGGGCAAACAAGGTTGAACCCGTCATCGCGGCCCAGGTTCGTGGTTTTGAGCTTCACAGATCCTTTGTTGCTAATGGATATGGCATCGCCGTGGCCCATACTGTTCCACAAACACCTGTCGCCTATGATGGTCGGCCGATCTGTGCGGTTCCGATTGCAGACGATCTTGCACAACAACGCGTGTTGCTGGCGTGCCTCGACCAAAAGCAAATCCGACCCATCCTTAAGGCAACGCAGCGCGAAATCGTTGCGTCATTTTCTGAGATATAGAACTGCGCCGGGATTATCTTTTGATACCCAGGCCCTTCACCCCGGAATGGTCATCACGGCAGACGGATTGAAAAGACCACAGTCTTGCATGGTTAGGCCGGCAATCTTACGCACAGGATGACACGCAAGATGCGTCTAATCTTAAGAAATCTGCACATGCAGTCACCATCTGCAAATGCAGTAGTCCTTCCTTACCTCAGCGGTTCAGGTCCCATAATGGCATAAGGGAGTGTTGTGGAAATCGCCGGCACATAAGTAACCAGAATGAGGAAGGCAACGAGAACCATTACAAATGGGGCCGCTGCACGGACCACCCGGACGAGGCTCATGCCCGTTATTCCCGAGGTCACAAAAAGGTTCAGCCCGATCGGAGGGGTAATCATACCGATCTCCATATTCACCACCATGATGATACCCAGATGGATTGGATCAATTCCAAGTTCCATGGCGATTGGAAAGACGACGGGCGCAACAATTAGCAGCAGACCTGACGGCTCCATGAATTGCCCGCCGATCAGCAGCAGGATGTTTACAGCGATGAGGAACGTCACCCAGGTGAAGCCATAGTCCAACATCAAAGCCGTGATCGCCTGGGGAATTCCCTCAGACGTTAATACATGTGCAAAGAGCAGAGCGTTTGTGATGATAAACATCAGCATAACGGTTGTGCGCGCCGCCCCGACCAGAGCCTTTGTCGTGTCCGGTGCCACAAATGCAGGAAAGAATGCACGGGCTGTGCAGACCAGATTGCGACCAAGCAAACACATGCCTGGCAACAATGATGCAAGCGACCGTGTCTCAGACAATAGTAGGCTATAGAAGAATACCATACACAGCCCAATCCCGGCACCAACAGCAGCCATCCCGGTTTGCCCAATAAAGCCACCCACAGTAACCACGATTAGCCCGACCGCAGCGCCATATAGCAGTGCCCTTTGACCGTCACGGGCTGAGACAGAAGCATCCTCAGGTTCCCATGGCATATTGGCCAAAGGACCGGAGTCGCGATAGCCAAAATTAGCCACCAGAAAGGCATAGACCGCTGCCACAGCCGCCGCTTCTGTAGGGGTGAATACGCCCCCATAAATGCCGCCAAGGATCAGAAAGATCAGGAAAAGCCCCAAGGATGCTTCCTTACCAGTGCGAAGGAGATGGCCGAGCCCATGCCATTCGCCAGCAGGCAGATTGCGCACCCGCGCAACGACATAGATTGCCAGCATCAAGGCGAACCCGGCCATCAGGCCAGGAACGACACCCGCCAGAAACATACGACCGACGGAAACATCAGTGGCTGCGGCATAGACAACCATCGTGATAGAAGGGGGAATCAATATTCCCAAGGTGCCAGCATTGGCAATGACACCCGCCGCAAAATCCTTTGTGTAGCCCACTCGCTCCATCCCAACGATGGACAAAGAGCCAATTGCTACAACGGTGGCAGGCGAAGAACCGGATAGGGCCGCAAAAAGCATACAGGCCAACACCGATGCCATGGCAAGGCCGCCCCGGAGGTGCCCGACAGACGCGATGGCGAAATCGATCATTCGACGGGCAACACCGCCTGTGGTCATAAAGGATGAGGCAAGAACAAAGAATGGTATCGCCAGCAGTGTGTAATTCTGAGCGGCGGTAAACAACTGCAATGCCACTGAGGACATTGAATCCGGAGAGAGAAATGCAATAACCAGAACAGAAGACAGCCCCAGTGAAACAGCGACTGGCACGCCCAAGATCATCAAGAGAAAGACAAGAACAAAAAGGATTAGCGTTTCCATATCATTAATCCTTTTCTGCTTCAGAGTTGCGGGCTTCAGCGACAAGTTGCTCTGCTTCGTGACCCGCGATCACGATCTCACGTTGGCCGATGGCAATCTGCCACGACGCTTGCAGCGCGCGATATGCCAGCAGGGCAAGGCCGACGGGCAACATCAGATACGCTATCCAGCGTGGGACGCGCTGACCCAGGCCGAAAACATCAGCGAACCAATCAGGCCATCGCAACATCTCCATCCCAAGGCCGGTATTAAAGAAGCGCTGCCAGTAGAAAATCGCCCCCCCTTTTGATGGTGCGCCGAAAAGCGATAACCAATCCGCGGACAGGAGGATTAATGCGTATAGAAATACCGCCAATGCGCCGAATACGGCGCAAACCCGAAACAAACGAAGGGGAAGAAGTCTGATGATTACATCAACGCCAATATGCAAACCGGATTTGAGCCCATAGCTCATACCAAAAAGAATCATCCACGCGAACATTACCCGCGTAAGATCAAGCGCCCCAAGCCAGCCCTCATTGAAACCATATCGCGCGATGACTTGGCTGAACGAAATAAGCACCATTCCCGCAAGGATCGCAGCAAGGATGAGTTCTTCGACGCGGTTCACGCAATCAGGACATCTGCGGTC
>JARGPE010000104.1:3251-8150 GCA_029212835.1 Alphaproteobacteria bacterium
CAAAGAAGGTCCAATATTCCAACATATCCCAGCCCCATCTCCGGCCCTCGCGTTCTCGGGCACAGTTCAAAGTGCTGGGGCCATGATGGCCCCAGCACCAGATCGACTTGGCTTAGGGGCGGGCAGTAACCTGCCGCCCCCGCCACGATCACTTATTCGACGCGATAGCGGCCTCGATAACATCCTTACCGATATTATCTTCGAAGCGGCTCCAAACCGGCTTCATAACATCGACCCATTTTTGACGCTGTTCAGCGGTCAATTCCCGGATCGTGCCACCCCCATCTAGGATCGCCTGACGTGCGGCTGCGTTCTGCTCATTCGCACGCGCGTTATACTCCGCAGCCACATCTGCGACGAGATCAAGAAAGGCCTGTCGATCTTCACCAAGACTGTCCAGAAATTCCGGTGACGTAACCATTAGATATGTAAGGAACTGGTGGTTTGTCTCTGTAATGCCGTCCTGCACCTCATAGAACTTGCCCGTGTAGATGTTGGACCAGGTGTTTTCTTGTCCATCAACGACACCGGTCTGCAGGGCACCGTACACTTCAGAGAAAGCCAGCGCCTGTGGCGTGGCACCAAGAGAAGAAATCATGGCTTCCGTAACGTCAGACGTGGTGGCCCGGAACCTTAGTCCGCTGGCATCCGAAGGCGCGATCAGCGGTTTGTTTGCCGAAAACTGACGCATACCGTTATAGATCCACGTCACACCGGTGATCCCACTGTCTTCCATCGACGTCAGCAAACTCTGACCTGCATCGCTTTCAGTGAATTTTTGAACGGCTTGAGTATCCTGAAACAGGAACGGCAGGTTAAATACTTGCAAGCGATCTGTGAAGGCATCGAACTTGCCAACATCGGGGGCTGCGAGCTGTACGTCACCCAGGATCAACGCTTCCAGAACCTTGTCATCATTAAACAAGGTGGAATTCGGAAAAACTTCCATGCACATGGTGCCATCAAATTTCTCGTCAAAGCGCTCCGCCAGAGCCGCAACCATTTCCCCCTTGGGATGACCTTTAACTGCGGTGACATGGCTGAATTTCACCACACGCTCGTTGGCATCACAGGCTGCGAAAGCAACTGTTGGCAGCATCGCCAATGCGACGGCACCGCCCAAAAGATAAGTGTATTTAGACATTTTATTCCCTCCCGTAGATGAATGTAGCTTTTGCTTCCATCCGATAGCGCCATTTGCGCGAACACTTTTGTCCCAATCGGCTTATTTGTAAGATTGTCTGATTGTACGCCACAAAGTCAATCTTTCGATTTGAGCATTTCGATTTTTTTTAGATGATTGACGTTACCCACAGACAACGTGACCCCTGAAAGCCCCCCTCAGCGGTCGCCTTATGTCTCATCTTTTCAGAGGAAAAATTTTGTCTGCACATGCACCGAAAGAGATTCGGCCCCAGAAAGAGAGTGCAACATCTTGAGTTATGCGCCTGTGCCTCTCCAATTTAGTCGAACAAATCATCCATATAAAAATAATGACTTTAGCTCTAACTCCTCACCAGCATTGATTGAGGCCCAGAATCAGAGAAAATAGGAAAGTCTTTCATCACCTTGACCATTCATACTGTTAGACAATACTTTAAGTTACTTTGGACAGGCATCACGCCCTGTCGATCCCGCTCCTGCAAAGATACCGCAGATAGGAATGCACATGCTGGAACATGAATTTCAGGTCCCACGGCAAGCGGCGACTCTGCGGCTGATGGTCGAGCAAAATCTGCGCAAAGCCATTGCCTACGGGCATTTCAAGCCCGGCCAAAAACTGGTTGAGCGGGAATTGTGCGAACTGATTGGCGTTGGGCGAACCTCCGTTCGCGAGGCTTTGCGTCAGTTGGAAGCGGAGGGTCTGATCACGAACCTTCCGCATCGTGGGCCAATTGTCAGCAAAATCAGTTTAGACGAAGTAAGACAGCTCTATGTAATCCGAGCCATGCTGGAAGGGTTTTGTGGTCGCGAATTCGCGACACATGGTACACCAGAAGATATCGCAAAATTGGTCCAGGCAGTCGATGCTTTCGAAGCCGCAGCCGATGCTGCTGACCAAGAGAAACTTATTGAAACCAAGACGCACTTTTATGACTGTCTCATGCGAGGTGGGCAGAATATATACGTCACACAGATGCTAACTTCGCTTCATAATCGCATAACATTACTGCGCATGACCTCCATGAACCAACCCGGACGCTTGAAAGAAAGTGTCCGCGAGTTACGTGAGATAGCCAAGGCAATCAGTGAAGGTGACTGTGACGAAGCTGAGGCTGCGTGCAAAAGGCATATCGAAAATGCAGCCATTGTGGCTGAGGCCAGAATGAAAGAATTGGAAACACCTGACCATTCTTAATGAATACAGGTGCCGACTGTACGCCCTTCTATGTGATGTAGATGACCTCTGATCTCCGCACCTCTGTTGTGTCTGTGCCTGTCAGCAATAGAGAAAGCCAACAGGCCCGAGGCCGACAAAAGACAGATCTCTTTCGATTTTTAAGGCACCGCCCCTCTATGGGTCCACCTTTTCCTATATTCCCAAATATGCGCGACGAATCCGATCATCTGTCGCCAGAACTTTAGCATCGCCTTCAAATTCAATTTGCCCCGAAGACATCACATAGGCCCGCTCCGCACTTTCCAAGGCCAATGAAACGTTCTGCTCAACCAACAGAACCGAGACGCCGCTTTTATGAATCTCATGAAAGCGCTCGTGCATCTCCTCAACCACGATAGGAGCTAGCCCTAAACTTGGCTCATCCAGGATCAACAGGCGTGGATCCAACATCATACCACGGCCTACGGCGACCATCTGTTGCTCGCCACCTGACAAAGTTCCCGCCAACTGAGTCCGCCGCTCTTTCAGCCGAGGGAACAGATGATAAATACGGGCCAACGCGTCAGGAATATTGGCAGTTTTTTCGCGCGTGAATGCCCCGGTGCGCAGATTTTCTTCAACCGTCATTTCGGTAAAGACATGACGTCCCTCAGGGACATGCGCGATACCAAGGGTTGGCACAATATGCGCCGGTGTCTTCAGAAGGTCATTTCCTAAAAAGGTGACCTCACCTTTGGTCTTTGGCATCAACCCTGAAATCGCCTTAAGCAATGTGCTTTTCCCGGCGGTATTGGCACCGATAATGGCAAGAAACTCGCCCTCATTCATCGTCAGGGAGACATCCTGCAAAACCCAAGCGCCGCCATAAGACGCCGACAGATTGTCAATATTCAGAAATGTGCCTGCTTGTGGTGTTGTCGTGTTCATGCAGATACCTCGGACGTCTCAGTCTTACGATTTTTGGCGAAGGAAGAGCCGAGATATGCCTCGATCACCCTATCGTTTTGCGCAATTTCCTCTGGTGTACCGTCAGCGATCAGTTCTCCAAAATTCAAAACGAGTAGCCGTTCACACAGTTTCATAACGGCCTTCATATGATGCTCCACCACGACAAAAGTGATGCCTTCATCGCGTAATGATCGCACCAGCGTTATGACATCTTCCATCTCTGCAGGCGTCAAAGCGGCCATCACTTCGTCCAGAAGCAATATGTCCGGTTCAGTGCAAAGCGCTCGCGCCACTTCAATTCGAGCGCGCTCAGGAAAGGATAAATCACCGGCCTTTGTGTCCGCGATATGAGCCAGACCGACCCGCTCTAAAATAGCATGTGCCTTTTTGCGAGCTTCGGGCAGGCTGTTTTTCAATAGACCACCAGTCACGACGTTGTCTAGAACCGAAGAATCCATAAAAAGGGCGACGTTCTGGAAGGTCTTGGTCATGCCACGGGCCGCTATTTTATGTGGTTTCAGCCCGGCGCTGGATTTGCCATGCAAAGCAATCTCTCCCGAACTTGGCGCATAGATGCCTGTTAGAAGATTGAAAAGCGTCGTCTTGCCAGCGCCGTTCGGTCCGATCAGGCCGACAATTTCCCCCGGTTTCAGAACAAAGCTGACGTCATTTACCGCAACCAGCCCCCCGAAACGGCGGGTAAGATTGCTGACCTCTAAAATAGGATCGCTCATCATCGGCCTCCCTTGGAAAACAGCCGGTTTTTGAGTTGTTGAATCAAGGCAACAAGGCCTCTGGGGTTCAGCAGAATGATCACTACCAGGATGACGCCATAGGCAAACTGCGACAGCCCCGCAATGGAATTACCAAAATAACTGTTGGCGAATTCTTCCATGGGAATAATGAAGACAGCGCCCACCAAAGGACCAAGCAGTGTTCCGACGCCGCCAAGGATAGCGATCAATGCCACTTTGACCGAAATTGTTGCGACCCCGAATACCGTGTCCGGATCGAAAAAGAACTGAAACTGGGCATACAGCGTGCCGAGGAATGCAGTCAGCGCTGCGGATACAGTGCTGGCGATCAGTTTCGCGCGATAGGTATCGACGCCTATCACCTCTGCCGCTTGTTCATTCTCTTTGATAGCCCGCAATCGATACCCCAGGGCACCAGTCTGGATCTTCCAGAAGATCAGACAGACGACTACAAGGGCGACCAAGAAAAGGTAATAGTTTGGAAGGACCGTCCCAAATTGCATCATCCACAAACTGCCCTCACGGACATAAGGAACGGAGATGCCAACCGGCCCACCGGTAACACTGGACCAACTGTTTGCGATAACACGCATTGCCTCACCCGCTGCCAGGGTAGCCAAGGCAAAATAATGTCCCTTGAGCCTGACAGTTGGAATGCTGAGCAGAAGTGCAAAGAGCACAGCGAGAAGCATGCCAAACAGACCTCCCAGCCAAGGCGATAGGTCCAACACACGCAAAAGGATAGTCGACGTATAGGCACCAATCCCAAAATAGGCCGCATGCCCCAGTGATATTTGATTGGCAAGCCCACCAACAATGTTCCATGCCTGCCCAAGGGCCGCAAACAACATGGCG
>JARGPE010000104.1:8160-14057 GCA_029212835.1 Alphaproteobacteria bacterium
CGCACAAGATCCGTATCTCGTATCCTTGCGGGTCAAGTGTTACTGGCAACAGGGCCATAACAACAACGGCAAGGACAGCGAGGGAAGGCCAGAGAATGCGGGTCATGAGCGCCTCCTTGCGGTCAAGCCTTCAGGTTTGAAGGCCAGAACCAAAATGAAGATCACGAAAAGAGTCAGATTTTGCAGTTGGATTGGCAAAACCAGGGCGGAAAATGATTGGATCAACCCGACCATAATCCCCCCCACGACAGCCCCTGCAACAGAGCCCAGCCCACCCAGGACAACAGCAGTAAACATCAGAACAACGAATTGCGATCCGACAGTTGGAGATGCCGTGATGTAAGGCAGAATAACGGCCCCACCAAAAGCTGTCGTACCGACGCCTAGACCAAATGCAATCATGTACATCTTGTCGGTGTTGATGCCCATCAGCTTCGCAGCCATAGGATTTTGGGACGTTGCACGCATCGCGCGCCCCCAAGAAGTGCGGCTCAGGAAGTACCAGAGGGAAGCACCACTCAGCAAAGCCATCAAAAAGGCGTAGAATTTATCCTGCGCAATGATAACCCGGCCCGACTCAGCAGAAAAAAGTGTAATTGCTTCCGTTTGATAGGACGTTGTCACCGACCGATAGTCTGCGCCAAACAGCAGAAGCGCACCATTTTCCATCGCAAACAACAGACCGACAGTCAGGAAGATTTGGGCAACCTGCGGCGCCCCGATGATGGGACGGATCAACACGCGTTGTACGCCCATGCCGATCACGAAGGTTACGACAAGGGCGATCAGCGCACCCAACATCGGATCGACACCGGCAAAGGCCCACGCAAACCACGCAATGAACATGCCCATCATCAGAAATTCTGCCTGGGCAAAATTAACAATGTGCATGACACCGAAAACCAAGCTCAGGCCGATGGAAATTACGGCATAAACGCCGCCGATCAATACGCCGTCAATGAGCGTCTGTAGAAAGGTCGTTATGGATTGCATGGTCCTCGAATCCCACGGTCAATGACCTCGGAAGGGCGAAACCCTTCCGAGGTTTTGAATTTCGGAAAAGCCGCTGTTATCAGCTCTTCCAGACGACATCGCCCTTTGCGAATTTTTTGGGATACACGGTGACAAGTTCGCCCTCGCGCCACTGAACCATCAACGGCGAGGCGTGAATGTTACGACCGCGTTCGTCAAACTCGATCTTTCCGCCTGTCATGACGGTTGCCCAGCCTTTATCAAAAACGCCGGACTGCAACTGTTCGCGAATTGCGGTGCGATCTGCAGTACCTGCTGCTTCAAGCGCATATTGCAGGCACCCCATGCATGCAGCGTGCTCCTGAGCTTCGTGCACCATAAAATAGCCGAAACGCTCACGGAACCGTTCCGTATAATCCGGAGCCTGGTCATAGGCCGCAGGCGAGATGGAAAGGACGTTATCAGCAAGCTCACCCAATCCAGCGCGGAAATCAGGAATAATGTATCCAGCAGCCCCACCAATGGTTGGAATTTCGATCCCTTGCTGGCGCATAGCCCGCACAATCAGCAAAGAATCATTCAGATAGGAAACTGGAAACACCACCTGGGCATCGGAACGGCGCAACTGATTAATCAGCGGGCTAACATCAGTGATGCCTAAAGGATAAGCCTCATCCATGACGACGTTGATACCGGCATCCTGTGCCGCCTTGCGCAAACCAGCCGACTGCGAGGTTCCATAAGCCGTGTCCTCATACATGATGGCAATACGCTCAAGTGTCTCGCCTGCTTCTTCGGACAAGGCACGGGTAAAGTCAAAAGTAGCAGCACCAATCTGGCTGCCCGGTGAAACGACCTGGAACACATTCTGGAAGCCCCGATCTGTGATTTTGTCAGAAAAAGACATGGTCAACAGAGGAACGCCACGCCGCTCGGTCACTTCTGAAATTGCGAGCGTCAGGGACGAAGCAAAGGCCCCCAGAACAGCGACGACATTGTCCTGAGACATCATGCGCTGAGCAACTGTGGCAGCTTGTGTTGGATTTGAGGTTGAATCGGCGATGATCAGATTGATCTGAGCGCCACCCATGGATTTGATGCCACCCGCTGCATTGATTTCGTCAGCGACAAGCTGAATTCCGTTACGCGAATTAATGCCGAACTGAGCGTTTGGGCCGGACAACGGCACAATCACACCAACGTTAATCGCATCTTGGGCAAAGCTGCGTTTGGTCAGAGCGGGGGTGGCAAGAGCCGCGACGCCCGTGGCAAGAACAGAACGACGGGTCAGGGCCGAGCTAAGTGACTTTTCAAGTTTCATGAGTTCATCCTCCCAGATGATGGTTTTAAATACTGGTGTACGTTAGCACGACCATAAGAGTTGGTCTGATCTACTGTCAACCATATTGACAGACTGTAGGACAATCTGCTTGATAAAGATAACGAAGGATGTGGCAATGATTTCCAAATATGCACTGGATCGGGACGACGTGACGCTTAGCGGTCGCTTGGTGCGCAGCATGCGCGATGCGATCCTTGCAGGAGATCTGAAAGGGGGAGCACGTCTATCTGAGCGAGAGATGACAGAGATGTTCGGCGTAAGCCGAGGGTTGGTGCGAGAAGCCGTCCAAACTCTTGCTGCCGAAGGTCTGATCACTGTCGTTCCACACAAGGGACCGACGGTCACATTGCTTGACCGACATGCAGCGGCAAACCTTTATCGAGTCAGGGGTGCCCTTGAGGGCCTGGCCTGTGCCGAATTCGCGACTCGGGCTTCTGATGCTCAAAGAGAAGAACTATTCGCCATCTTCAAGCGGCTCGAATCCATGTTGGGCAAAGAAGACCCCAATGCCCTTGTCGAGGCAAAGAATGATTTTTACCGTTGTTTGTTGAGCGGGGCCGATAACGAGGTCCTGGAACTAATGTTCACGCAACTAAATAACCGCATCGTCCAACTGCGCAGACTCACCCTGTCCGCATCAGGGCGTTTCTCGGTTACCTTGCAAGAAATTGGCGCGATCATCGATGCGATTCGCAATCGTGACGCACCTCTGGCCCGCGAACTCGCGGAAGCACACGTCGCCGCCGCAGCCGCGGTGGTCCAACGGCGTTTTGACAACTCTGATTAAGTAACATCAATCGAAAGGAATTAGAAATGGACAAGGCAACCTACGACAAGGGTATGAAAATTCGGCGGGCAACGCTGGGAGACTCTTATGTCGACAAGGCCGTTGCAAATATGGACGACTTCACCAGCGACTTGCAGGAACTGGTTACGACCTATTGCTGGGGTGAAGTCTGGGGCCGTGAAGGACTTGACCGCAAGACGCGCTCAACAATCAATTTGGCAATGATTAGTGCCCTCAATCGCCCTCATGAACTGGCAGCACATGTGCGCGGCGCGATCAACAACGGGCTTAGCAAAGACGAAATCAAGGAAATCCTGTTGCAGGTAGGCATCTATTGCGGTGTGCCGGCAATGGTCGACAGCTTCCGTATTGCAAAGACCGTTCTGGACGAAATGGAAGGTAAGTAACGTGACAAAAATTGGATTTGTCGGGATTGGCACTATGGGTGCCCCGATGGTGCATTGTTTGGCCCAGGGCGGGTTCAATCCCAGCCTCTTCGACAGTTCTGGAGAGGCTGCCAAAGAAGCAGGCGCACGCGATGATCTGTCGGTCGCAGAGACACTGACAGACCTTGGGCGGGAATCAGACATTGTTATCCTTATGTTACCAAATTCTGCGATCGTGCGCTCTGTCTGCATGGGAGACGATGGCCTCGCCCAAGCAATGAGCAAAGGCAGTGTTATTGTCGACATGAGCTCGTCTGACCCTATTGAGACGCGCAAGCTAGGTGCCGAATTGGCCGACCTTGGTATCACGCTGCTTGACGCCCCGGTTTCCGGTGGTGTGCGCAAGGCCATTGCTGGCACGCTTGCTATCATTCTGGGCGGGGATAATGCGGAAGAAATGGAAAGGGTTACGCCCATTCTTGAAAGCATGGGCACCGTGTTTCGGGCGGGTCCGCTTGCCGCAGGGCATGCGACCAAGGCGCTGAATAATTATGTCTCCGCTGCTGGTCTGACCGCCGCCTGTGAAGCGGTCATCATCGGACGTGAATTTGGCCTTGATCCAGAATGTCTCACTCAAATCATCAATGCCTCAACAGGACGAAACAATTCGACTGAAAACAAGGTCGTACAATTCATCCTATCTGGTGAGTTCCAGGCGGCAGGGTTTGGTCTTGGCCTGATGGCCAAGGATGTCGGTCTTGCTGCTAGCCTGTCCGAACATGTAGGCAAACCCCTTCCCGGCGTCCGGGCCGCCTCTGATACCTGGCGGGCAGCGGACACAACACTTGGTAAGGGTGCGGATCATACGGAAATCTATCGGTACCTTGCGGGATTGAAGTGATCCATGACCGATCCCCTCGTCTCCTGGCTGACCCGCGCCGCGGCTGATCCGATCTTCGGATGGCATTGTCGCGGTTTGGATATGCCGCTTACGATCCGATCGGGCTCCAACGTCGCCACAATCCACCTCAGTGGAACGCCCTATCTGGGCGGTGGTGGCGCGGGAGGAATCGTAATTGAGGCACCAGAGGATCTCTGGTCACAGGTATTATGTGCGAATCCAAAACCGGGTTTCCATTCCTTCGGGGCGCTTATCCGGAACCCGGATGGCTTTAAGACGATCGGCGATCCGGTGCATTGGGCGCAGGCTTTGGCAGCGCTCGAACGGCTCATCGAGATGGCCCGGCCCGAACCTCCTGCCTTTCGTGGGTTCGGGTTCGACCACGCCCCTGACAGTGTGACCGGACACCACCGGTGGTTAACCTTGCCCGACGGAACAGGCGCGCAGATTCACTGGATTGAAGCGGGACAAGGTAGTCCCGTTGTCATGCTGCACACCGCTGGCGCCGATTCTAGACAGTTCTTTCATCAGGTTGCCGACAGCGCGTTACAACAACAGCACAGGCTTCTTGCCTTTGACCTGCCCTGGCATGGATTGTCATCAGGAGAGGACAATGTTGAAACCACGGCGGGCTATCGCCTGACCGAGGCGCGGTATATCGCGTGGGTATCCGCCTTTGCCGAGCAGGTTGTGCGCGCTCCAATTCTGCTCGTTGGCTGCTCAATGGGAGCCTCTATGGCACTAACCATGGCCGCCAAACGTCCCGATCTTATCCAGGGGGTCCTTGCATTGGAAGCCCCCCTCTCCTCTCCAGGCCGTATGAGCGACCTTCTGACAGATGCGCGGATCGCCGACAGTCAGCACAACCCGGCCTATGTGCGCGCCATGTTGGGGCCGCAATGCCCCCAAAAACAGCGTGATGAAGCCTGTGCGATCTATTCCCAGGCACGCCCCGGCGTCTATATGGGGGACTTAGCCTATTACTCCAACGAATATGATGGTAAACGGATTGCACCGGCGCTACGCACCAGTGAAATACCAATTCAGCTTCTTACAGGCAGCTACGATTACTCAGCATCGCCAGCCAATACCCAGGCGCTTATGTCAGAGATCGGATCTGAAAACGTTAGATTTCAAGAGATGGAAGGTCTTGGGCATTTTCCAATGATTGAAGATCCAGACCGATTCCGTCCCCATTTCCTTGCAGCGCTGGCGCAGCTTTTGGAGGTTTCTAAATGACACAAGACAGCACTTATGAAGTCTTTGCCCTGCAATATGCTCAATCCCTCCGCCCCCGCTCAGACTATTTTATGGGGGCTGATCCCCATGACGGGCCAGAGCCAATCTATTACTATGTCTGGCTAATTCGAAATGCGCAGCGCAGCATCCTGGTCGATACGGGATTTAACGCAGCACGGGCCAAAACACGGCGCCGAGATTTCCTGAGATGTCCAATCGCCGCGCTTTCCAGTGTCGGCACGGCACCCGAAGACATAAACACTGTCGTCA
>JARGPE010000105.1 GCA_029212835.1 Alphaproteobacteria bacterium
TTCGACCGGTTGGGGGATTATGATACCCCAGCCCTTCAGTGAGCTAGAAGCGAAGGCCGATGAGGTTCAAAAGTCTGCCTATTATATTGTCGCCTTTGGTGTGGCGCTGTCGACCCTATTGGGGTTTGGGATTGGTGGCTTTATCGCTGCGCCGATCAAGGCGGTGTCAAATGCAACGGATCGTGTGGCACAAGGAAATGCGGATGTAACGGTTTCCGTTCCAAAACGCATGATACCATTAGAAGTTCAGGCCCTGACAAACCGTTTCAATGAAATGAGCCTTGCTTTGGACATGGCCCGTAAGGCCGAGAGCCGCGCTTTGCGCGCCGCAGAAGAAGCGGTTGAGGCGAAGTCCGACTTTCTGACCCGCGTTACCCATGAATTGCGGACCCCCTTAAATACTGTGATTGGGTTCTCTGGTATGATCCGGGACCAGACACAGGGGCCTATTAATCCGCCCGATTACATTGAATTCGGACGATTTATCCATGAAGGCGGCCAGCGTTTACTGGAAATGGTAAATGACATTATTGCTATTTCCAGCATCGATAGGCGCGGGGACAAAGTGACCAAGTCCCTTGTCGATATTTCTGCAGTTTTGACCATGGCGGTCGAGCATATCAGACCTATTGCTAGCGAAGGACAGGTTGATGTGTCTCTGGTCCTGGCAGATGACTTGCCCAATCTGTGGGTGGATGAAGTCAAGATCAGGCAGATTTTATCGCATCTTCTGACCAATGCAGTGAAGTTCACGCCTATTGGCGGATCAGTCACAGTCACGGCGCATACGGACGGCAGGGGTGGTTTTGAAATTGTGTTCAGCGACACGGGTATCGGTATGTCGGAAGAGCAAATCCCTATCGCGATCAGCCCCTTTGGGCAGATATCATCGCATCTGGCGCGGGCGTATGAGGGGGCGGGGCTTGGCCTGCCGCTGTCGAAATTATTGGTGGAACAGCATGGTGGGACAATCAATATTCAATCGACACCGGGACAAGGAACCGTTGTGACGGTTTACCTTCCCCCGGATTGTGTCGATAGCTCGGACTAGCATCAGTCTATTTTAGCATCCGTAATGGTCAGTGCTTCTGCGCGCTTTGCCTGATCTTCGGGCAGGGGAACCGTTGTACCGGTTTCCAGACTGGCCTGAACCGCCGTTACATCCGATGTCGCAATCAAGCTGCCGCTTTCGACATCAAACATGCGATGCAGCAGGCGCAGATGTTTGCGTCCAACAGCGATAAAACCGCTTTCGATCCGAACCAGTTCACCGCCCCGCAATTCGCGAATATACTGAAAATTCTGTCGGACAACGGCAATCCGTCGCCCTTCTTTCTTTATGGATCGTGGCGAAACACCAATTCCGTGCAGCAGAAACCATGTCGCCTGGTCGAAACGCTCGATATACAATCTGGAATTCATTGAGGATTCTGGATCGTATTCAGAGGCTAGAACGGCCCCGCGAAATGTCTCGGTCCAACTGCTCATTGAAAGCTCCTTCAGTTTAGGTCTAACTCAATATAGGCATTCTCCTGCTTGTATCAAAGATCGCAGTAGAGGGCCATGCCCTGACCGGGGCAAATCCAAATAACCAAATGAGAAGCTCATTCTGAATTTAGAAATATAATCAAGATAACAATCAAAAATAGAATTAAGCTGTGGTGAATTGTATCAGTTTAGTAGATGATTGTTAGCATCATAATAAAGTTAGCGGCATAGAGGTTTCTAATTTCATTAATATGAATGTGTTTCGCGTCTCTACTCTTTCAGAGAAAATTTTTTCTTCGACAAGGTGAAATTATTATAGCAAAACCACTTGGGGCGGAGCTGCCGATTTGAATAAGAGCGGAGATCCGTTTGGTGGGAGTGTTTGAAACGCAACGTTTTCTGATTTGGCGAAAGGCAGCGGTACGGTTGGCCTTCACGCTTATTATTTGTCTTGTGTTGGGAATTTTACTCGAGCGTGTTTCCCTGCAGGATACGGTCTTGCAAGCGCGAGCAGATGCAATGAAGCGCCTGGGCTCCCTTAGGATCGCGATTGAGCGGGTGTTGAATTACGATGTACAGCGAGCTCGGGGCTTGGTTGGCTATGTCATAAACAATCCCAGTGTCACGAATGAAAGTTTTTCAAAAGTTGCACGTTATTTGATTGGCAACGATACCAAGCTGATCCGAAATATTTCGCTGGCCCAAGGATATGTTGTCAGTCATGTCTATCCTTACGAAACAAATGCAGCTGTTCTGGGGATAGATTATCACGATATTCCTGAACAATGGCCGATGGTTCAACATACGGTGCAACAAAACGCAGTAACCTTGGCCGGCCCCGTGAAGCTGGTTCAGGGGGGCACAGGTTTAATAGCGCGATATCCAGTTTTTCTAAATGATGAGGTTACAGAACCCAGAGCCCTTTGGGGGCTTGCATCACTGGTTATCGATTATCACAATTTTCTCGAATACATTCATGTTTCAAACTATCAGGCAGAATTTGATCTGGCATTGTTCGGAGCTGATGCAACCGGGATGGATAGAGATCCATTTCTGGGGAATGTTTCGATCATGGAAAAATCCCCGGTTAGCGTAGAGGTTTTAGTGCCCGGAGGGAGTTGGGTGATTGTCGCGCTCCCAAAGGGCGGGTGGCCGTCATATTCGGGACATTTATGGCATGTTGTGATCCTGATGATTGTGGTTTTTGGGATTGGTTCCGCGATTGTTTTGACGAGCGTGCGGTTTGAAAGTGCCCTGGTAAAGTCCGCTAAGGCTTTGGAACTTTCGCGAAATGAGGCAAAACGGGCGCAGATTCAGGCCGAACAGGCCAATCGCACCAAAAGCCTGTTTTTGGCGAATATGAGTCACGAGCTGCGCACCCCGCTGAATGCAATTATCGGGTTTTCCGAAATCATGTCTCATGAGTTGATGGGCAAGATTGGGAATGACCGCTACAAGGGCTATGCGACGGATATATACAATTCTTCCAATCATTTGATGGAGGTCCTGAGTGATATCCTGGATATCACGCGCATTGAATCGGGCGATCTGGAATTAAATGAAACGACAATAGCGCCCAGCTATTTGATGGAAACGGCTGTCCGTCTGATTCGGGATCCTTTTGAGAAGAAAGGGCTGACGCTGGACATTCATGTCCCAGACACATTGCCAGATATTCAGGTGGATGCCCGCCTGATGCGCCAAGTTCTGGTCAACACGATTGAGAATGCGATCAAGTATACCCATGCCGATACCGTGATTTCCATTACTGCTGAAATGACGAATCCAGGGGGTGTTACATTCAGTATTCGGGATGCGGGGCCGGGTATCCCTTTTGAAGAGCAGGCCCGAATTCTGGAGCCCTTCGTTCAGATTCGCCCAACCGCAGAAGTAACCTTCGAGGGGGCAGGCCTGGGCCTTCCCATTGCTAAGAAGTTGATGGAAGCTCATGGCGGCAGTCTGTCTATTACCAGTGAATTTGGTCAATGGACCTGCGTAACCCTGACCGTACCGTCGGCCCGTGTTATGCACCCGGCGTGATTAGGGCCTATATCTTAATCTATTCCCCGTCCCACCCCGTATCATGAACAGACACTAATCTGCCTGTCATTGGGACAAGGGGTGATATCGATGCTGAGAATTCAACGAGACCGGTTTGTCCTGCTTGTTGCCTTTATGGTGATGGGCCTGATCGGAGGGATATCCCCTGCCGTCGCAACCCAGAATGCGGATTTATGGCAGGCCTTGCGGTTTGGCGGACATGTTGTTCTGATGCGCCATGCTCTGGCCCCAGGAACAGGGGACCCCGACACTTTCACCCTGGGCGATTGCAGCACCCAGCGCATTCTGTCTCAGGAAGGCCATGAACAGGCTGCGCGGATTGGTGACCTGTTCCGGGAAAATGGCATTCAGGACGCCCAGATCTTGTCCAGCCAATGGTGCCGTTGTCTGGAAACGGCCAGAGGTCTGGCCCTGGGATCTGTGCAGGACCTCCCGCCGCTCAATTCCTTCTTTCAGGATCGGGGCAATCAGGATCGGCAAACCCGGCAGCTAACCGACTGGCTGCGCAGTGCCGATCTGAGCCGACCCACGGTCCTGGTGACGCATCAAGTTAACATCACCGCCCTGACCGGCCTGTATCCCCAGTCCGGGGAGATGTTCTTTCTGCGGGTTGAAGACACGGGCGATCTGGTCCCCATCGGGTCTATCCAAACACAATAGCCAATCTTAAAGACAGTCCCACAGGGTCGCAGGCGCGCGATACAGATCATTCGCGATCTTGTTAGCGCGGCTCTGTACCGCATTACTGGGGCGGGCGGGGTCCCGCTCTAATGGATTGGGCAGGACAGCCACCAGACGGGCGGCTTGCTGTCTTGTCAGGGCCTTGGCACTGACATTGAAATGCCGCTGTGCCGCTGCTTCGGCCCCATAGATACCATCCCCCCATTCGGCGATGTTCAGATACAGCTCCAGGATTCGCCGCTTGGTCAGCAGGAAGTCCATCATCACCGCCAGGGGAATTTCAATCGCCTTCCTGACGCGGCTGCGGCTGGGCCATAGATACAGGTTTTTGACCACCTGCATGGTGATCGTACTGGCCCCTCGGCTGGCCTCTCCGGTTTCCTGTAATTCGTCCAGGACCTTGGACATCTCCGTCCAGTCGATCCCGCTATGGGTACAGAATCGCTGATCCTCCGACACGATGACGGCATGTTGCAGGGCGGGCGCGATGTTATCAATGGAGACCCAGTCCTTCTCAATCGGCGCGTCACGCATCAGCATCAGCGGCGTGACCGGCACCGGCACCACGCCATAGATCAGGATCAGCAGAACCGGCAGGCCGATCAGAACCGCCGGTATTCCAATCAACAATTTGCGACGGGTGACGCGCATTAGGCGGCTGTCGGCGTGACGGAGCAGTAAATCTTGCGCACATCCTCTGTGCTGACCCAATCGACCTCCGCCCCCATCGGCACCAGGAAGGTCTCGCCCGCCGTGAAGGTCTGGGGCGACTGACCGGTCTCTGTCAGCGTCACCGACCCGGACAGCAGATGCATCAATTCATAGCGCTCATACCGCACCGGCTTGCGGGAATAGGGCGTGGACTGCCACAGGCCGACACTGAATTGCCCGGTCGCATCCTCATACAATTCTGCCGCCGTCTGTTCCGGCGCGGGGCCGATCAGGATATCCGCCCCCGGCCCGGCACAGGGCGCCAGCGACTGGGCGGGATTGATCACCAGCCCGGCCCCGTCATGCCCCGCCGACACCGTAACCTCCACCCCCGACTTAAGGCGGATCGTCACCGCACCTTCCAGCACGATCATGAACTCATCCACCGAATAGGGCCCCATCTCTGCCGTCCAGGCCGTACAATCCCAAACCCCCGCCGTCAGCCCCAGTTCCGGCACCTCCAGCAAATCCACCCCCCGATGCACCGGCTTACCCTTGGCAATAACAGAGGCCGGAATCACCGGCAAAACCGGCAGATCGGTCAGGTCATGCGGGAATGAGAGTATGGGCATGGATGATGGCTCCCCAAAAGGCACGGATGGTAGGCGGTGATCTTAATGGGGGAACGGGAAAAGAGCCATGCTTGGATTTAGGGCAGGATTGGGGGAAGCGGATTCGAACAAATCGCTCCGTTGCCGCCGTGAAAGGGTCAAACTGGAGAAACCAGAGTAACATTTTCAATGGCTTAACAGGGTGCTGTCGCAGGCACAATTGAGATAAGACCGGTTAAGACTCGATGAGACCGAAAAAGACGGACACAAAACAGACACAACACTTTTGAACCACTAATTGGATGCATCTGTTGAAGAATCATCCTCCATTTAACTGAATTATGTTTGTGGAGGTGTTTACAAATGACCACTTTAGCGAATGAAATGCCAGTTATTACGCCGTCGACAGATGATTTACGGGAATGGGGCGCATTATGGCTTGGCACTAACGGCTCAAACGGAAATGCAAAAATGGCTAATTGCTTTGACCGCAAACAAAGCATGGACTTCGGTAAAGTGTTTGACCAAGCATTTGGCGAAGCACTGGCTACTATGTTGGGGGGTATACCGGCGGTTAATACAACCACACACTCATTGCTCCCACCTCAGCCAAATTGTGTTGAAATCGGTGAACCGCGTATCATTGGCGGAATTAGACCGCAGAATTTCGATGCGGCGTATCGACCTGATGGCCCTCGTGTTGTCTATGATAGCAAAACACTAAATGACACGAAAAGCGTTCAGAAAAATTGGCAAAATATGGTCAATGATCTAGGAACCGAAGCTACCACGGTTCATACGAGATTTCCTTATTGCTTAGTGGTTTTGGTTTTTGCAGTCCCCAGAGACGCACTTCAACCAAATCAAGAAAAGGACATTATTAGAACTTTAGAGCGCCTAGGTTCAAGAAACGATGTACTAGACCAAGCTCATTTGGCAGAAGCGATTGCGTTTGTGGTTTGGGACCCTCACACTGGGGAACTAGATGACCAAGCCCCACCAGAAAACTCGCCGATTAGGCTTCAGAATGTGAGCCAGCGGATCTATGATGCATACATAAAGCGATACAAAGGACTTCCTCCGCATGAAGGTTAATACACATATGGTAGGCAAAGTACGCCTAGAATTAAGATGAATTTCATAACCAACAAGATTTCCCCTTCGAAGCAAAAGCTGCGTGGTGGCTATTATACTCCTATTGCACTTGCACAATATCTCTGTGATTGGGCGGTGAGGAGTAACGCTGATAGAGTCTTGGAGCCTAGTTGCGGTGACGGTAATTTTTTGATTGCTTTATCTGAAACATGCAAAGCAAAAAAGTTTAAATTGCCAGTTCACGTGACGGCTATTGAAATCGATCACGAAGAAATAGAGTCTTCAAAAATAAGAACAAAAGAGCACAAAACTTTAAAAACTCAATGGATTAATGGTGACTTCTTTACTAAATACGAAGATCTTAAAAAAAGATACGATGTTGTTATTGGAAACCCGCCATTTATTAGGTTTCAGTACTTTGATCCAGATAGTCGTGAAATCGCTTTTTCTCATCTTCGAGAAAAAAATTACTCCCCAACAAAACTCGCAAATGCATGGTGTGCTTTCGTTCAATTATCCATAGAGAAATTGAAGAAGGACGGTCGTTTGGCGCTAGTGGTTCCTGCTGAGTTATTGCAGGTCAAGTACGCTGGTGAACTTCGAGAAAGAATTACAAAGGTTTTCGATCATGTTGTTTTAGTAACCTTCAAAGAGCTTGTTTTTGATGGAATTCAACAAGAAGTCATCTTGCTTCTTTGTGAAGGTAAGCGCAGCAAAGAAGGAGATCACACGGTTGTTCATACCGTTGAACTTAAAGACACCAACAGCCTATTATCGATTGGACACCTTGATGAGGTGATATGTCATCAAGCAAGCAAGCATGCAAGAAAGGGCCTTAAATGGACGGCACTCTATTTAAATGACGACGAGTTCCAAGTTCTTGATAATGCATTTCAACATGAAAAAATACAAAGACTAGGCAAACTAGCTTCTGTCGAAGTTGGAATTGTTACAGGCAGGAATAGCTTCTTTGTTTTAAAATGTGAAGATGCAAAGAGATTAGGAGTAGTAAAGTATTGTAGGCCAATAGTTGGTCGTACCACCTCACTAAAATCAACAAATTTTGTTGAAGATGATTTCAAAAAACATGCTTTAGCCTATCCCTCATTGTTACTCGATTTAAGCGGTGTTCCGCAAAATACTTTCTCCAAAGACCTCCTGAATTATTTAAAGAACGGCGAGAATGAAGGAGTAAACCTTGGTTACAAATGTCGAATTAGAAAGAGGTGGTTTGATGTCCCCTCAATTTATGTTCCTGATGGCTTCATGTTTAGACAAGTTCACGAAGCGCCGCTAATTGTAACTAACCAGACAGTCGCAACAACTACTGACACAATTCATAGGGTTCGGGTTAAAGCAGATGTTGAAATTTCTAGAATATCTTCATTATTCTGTAATTCACTAACCTTCGCTTGGGCGGAAATTTGCGGTAGGAGCTATGGTGGCGGGGTCCTTGAACTCGAGCCGAGAGAGGCCGAAGAGCTGCCTATTCCAATCTGCATAGACTTAGTAATTGATACCAAAGAACTGGATCACATACTTAAGACCCGCGGTGTGGAAATGGCTGTAGATTGGGCAGATCCGCAAATTTTGGGTCAAGGCCTTGGATTTTCGAATGTTCAGATTAAAGCCATCAATGCATGCTGGAAGAAACTTCGAGACCGAAGAATGAATAGGCACTAATTCTTAGACCTACAAATCTGAACTGCGTGGACAAAGTTCATTTTCAAATATTCCTTCTCGTTGAGCGTGCGCCAATAAAAAGGCAATCATCCAAGTACTATTGATAAAAGACTTAGGCGATAGAAAAATCAAATTAAGAAAATACAATTATGAAGTTTTGTCCAACTCCGTCTATCATACAAAGTTGCTTAAAATAGAACAGTGAGAGGGAGTGATAAAAATGTGGCGTACAAAGCTTTCAGGGGCGTTTGGGCAGAACGATCTTGTTTTTGGAGGCCATCCTCTTGACGAAGACAGGGCAAAACTTTGCGTAAGGGACGCTAAGAAAAGTGGAGATACATTATCTGACTTTGAGAATGAGATGAGAAAATACATGGTGCAGCAAAATCCCAGTATATCTCTGAACCATGTTATTGAGCAGATCGATAAAGCAAGGATTTGGTGGGGCAAAAAACGCCTCGTGACAAAAAATATTAAAACTCTTTAATGAGTATACCCCAACGATACTGACCCGTGAGGCAAAATTTATGTCTCAATAGGGTGTAAAACCGGATAATGGGAAACGGGTTACGAATCGTATAGGACCTAAAAGACATATTGGGTGGACTCGTTTCCAAACTATGGTCATTTCCGCAGAGTAACCCCCAGAACCAAAAACCCCCAGGTTTCCCTGGGGGTTTTGATGGTGGGCGCGGGAAGGATTGAACTTCCGACCCCTGCGATGTCAACACAGTGCTCTCCCACTGAGCTACGCGCCCTTATGCTGCCAAGGCTGATGCGCCCTTGCTGCGGCAGGGTGAATAGCACCGTGGGGCGGGTCCTTCAAGCGTTTGATCGGGGTGTGACAGATTTTTGTTACCGGCCCGGATGTCACCTCAGGCTGTGGCCCAGAACTGGTCTTTCAGACAGGCCAGAACCGTCTCCATCCGTTGGGTCCAGGTATGGGTCTGGGCATAGTGTGATTGGGCGCTGTGGCGGTCGTCGTCACTTTGGGTCATGGCTTGGTCGATGGCAGTGGGGGCCTGGTCGGCGGCAAAGGGCAGCATGGTGATGCCGAGTTTTGCCGCCTCAGGTCTTGAGAAGAAACGGCTGGGCTCGGTAACCACGGCGGCGCCCCGCGACAGGCCATAGAACACGCGCTCATGCGCGCCATTGCGGAAGCTGGGGCTGCTGTTGAGCAAGACCCTGGCGCGGCCCATCAGGTCGGCGGCGTCTTCGAAGGTGATGATGCCGCGATCCTCCATGCTGCCGGGCAAGGAGGGGCGCAGCGATGGGTCGATAATACCACAATAGAGAACCTCCTGATCCTTCAGGCCATTAAGCAGGGCAATCCGGCGGGTGCTGATCAGGCGGGTCTCCAGATCATTCGTTGCCGCCAGCCAGTCTTCTGGCGTCTTGTCGGGCAGGGCTGCCTTGCACAGGGCGTAGAGGGAGGCATCGGTCTCCTGGGCAGCCTCCAGCGCCTGGCTCAGCGCCTTACGACGCACAGGGTCGCTACCGCCGTGACGGCTCAGATACTCGTCCTGGCTCAGGCATTGGGTGATGTTGCCGATAAACAGGATGGGGATGTCGCGCTGTGCATTGGGCAAAGGGCCGCGCTCTGGCATCGGGCCCGCATGGGGGAAGGGGATATGGCACCGGCTGGGGCTTGGAAAATCGGCCATGATGTCCGGGAAATCTCCATCGACCAGCCCCAGGATTCCCTGTTCCGGCATTGCCTTTATCTTGGCCATGTGGCGCAGGGGGGAGTCGGTGATGAAGCTCATCTTCGGCAAATTAAAGGCGTCAAACAGAGAGCCTCCCTGAACCCTGTAATTTTCATTCGCGTTGATATCCAGGGTGAAGCGCGGGCCTTTGAATTCCGCGATCATTTTCACCATGACGTGGTTCAGTTCTTTATTGGGAAAATCGCTGCGCAGGAATTCCATGACGGATACGCCAGATGTCTCCAGTGCCGTGCGAATGCCTCGCCCCATATCCCAAAGGGAGCTGGCGGGAGAGAAGTTCGCGATCAACAGGCAGCGTGGTTTGGTCATGACAGAATCCATACTGGGTAGCGCGCTAGCTTATACAGCGTCGGGGGACATTCCAATCGCTCTGGATCCCTGTTGCAAACCTTCTGGCACAGCGATTGCTTCAGTTCGGGGTGAGAGAGTATTTTGACACGGCTTGGAGAGGCCAAATGAGAGTTTCAAAAGCAATTGCCGGATTTATTCTGTGCATAGCGGGTGGGCTGCTGGGCAGTTCTGCTGCCTGGGCGACCGCCGATCAGGATACGCGCCCCCAATCAGGACCCTGTGCAGCGGCTATCTCCGTGGCAGAGCGGGCGCGCAATATTCCTGTTCATCTGTTGCAGGCGATTTCCCTGACAGAGAGTGGGCGTTGGAGTGCTGAAAATGATGCCTTCGTTGCCTGGCCCTGGACGGTCATGGCGGAAGGCAAGGGGCGATATCTGCCCAGCAAGGAAGCCGCCATTGCCGAGGTTCGGGCGTTAAAAGCCAAGGGTGTGACCAATATCGATGTCGGCTGTATGCAGGTGAACCTGTATTATCACGGCAGCAATTTCGATGATCTGAACGAAGCGTTTGATCCTGTGCATAATGTCGCCTATGCGACTGCCTTCCTGATGGACCTGCGCCACAAGCGCAATAGCTGGACCCGGGCGGTGCAGGAATACCATTCTACCGATCGCGTGCGCCAACAGGCCTATCAGGATCGGGTGATGGCGATGTGGGATGCGCTGAAGAAAGGCCGCCCGATTGCAGGTAAGGAAACGGGCATCGCAGAGGTCGGGCTGACTTATATGAGCAATGCCGAATGGCCACCGAAAAACTACCAGCAACAAAAGCAGTTGGAAGCCTCGATTCGGGGGCGTGTGATGAGTGGTTCCGGTAAGTTCTAAACGGGATTTTCTTCTGTGCGATCCGTGCTGTCCCGATCCCGGTCATAGCCCTTTAGGTTGGCAAAGGCGGGCAACCAGGACTCACGACGGATGGTCCACAATTCATAGCTGGGCTGAAATTGGTCGGGCATATCCAGCGACCCCAGATTGACCTCTATTTCATCCTCAATGCGGGAAAAAACAGACGAGCCGCAATGGGGACAGAAAAACCGCCCCTCAAAGTCATTTGTCTCCCCGGTGATGGTCACAGCATCCTGCGGAAAAATAGCCGATGCGTGAAATGGTGCTCCGTGATGCTTGCGGCAATCCATGCAGTGACACAGGCCCACCCTATACGGTTGACCTGACGCCACAAACCGCACCTTGCCGCATAGGCAGCCGCCGGCGACCTGTTTCATGCTCTGCCTCCTTTAAAATTAAATTGGTGGGAAGCTTAGGTCGAAATCTGGGTGGGTTCCACTCCCCTGTCTTGATTGCCTGGGCGATACCCCGCACACTTCGGGTCGGAGGATATTTATGACAAAAATCGATGTGGATGGATTGCGCGCGGATACCCCTGGCTGTGGTGGGGGAATGGCACATTTAAACAATGCAGGCGCGGGTCTGATGCCACGCCCAGTGCTGGAAGAGCTAACCGGTCATCTGACGCGTGAAGCAACGGTTGGTGGCTATGAGGCAGCGGCCCTGGTCGCCCCCAAGTTAGAGGCCTTCTATGACAGCGCAGCACGGCTGATTGGCGGCAAGTCAAACGAGATTGCCTATCTGGAGAATGCGACGCGGGCCTGGGACGCGGTGTTCTATGCCTTTGACTGGAAGCCGGGTGATCGTGTTGTGACCGGGTCCAGTGAGTATAATTCTAACATGATCGCCTTTCGCCATGCGCAGGATCGCTATGGCATTGAACTGGTCCTGGCTCCGGATGCGGAAGATGGCACCGTCGATCCTGCGGGGCTTGAGGCGCTGTTGGATGATCGCGTGCGGTTGATCTGTATTTCCCATATGCCGACCAATGATGGCTTGATCAATCCGGCGGCGGACATTGGTGCGATTGCCCAGCGCCACGGCATTCCTTTCCTGCTGGATGCGTGCCAGTCGGTGGGCCATATGCCGGTCGATGTCGCCCAGATTCAATGTACCATGTTGTCGGCAACGGGCCGGAAATATCTGCGCGGTCCGCGTGGAACAGGGTTCCTGTGGGTGCGGGAAGATTGGATTTCACGTCTAAATCCCCCCTTCCTGGACAATCGCGCTGCCAAATGGACCGGTGTGGACCAATATGAAGTCGCGCAGACCGCCAGACGGTTTGAGAATTGGGAAAGTTATATTGCCGGTCGATTGGGCCTCGGGGTGGCCTTGGACTATGCCTATAGTGTCGGCATGCCCGCAATCTGGGCGCGGCTGCAGGTTTTGTCGTCCAGGCTGCGGGATGGACTTTCTGACTGCCCCGGCATCACGATCCATGATCGGGGCACCGAAAAAAGCGGCATTGTGACCTTTACCAAGGCGGGCCTGACCGCGACGGAGGTTTCAACCCATCTGCGCTTACAGCATCGTATAAATACTTCTGTGTCGGATGTGCAATTGACGCGGGATGGGTTGATTGCCAGCGGGGTCCCCAACATGGTCAGAGCATCGCCCCATGCCTATAATACTGAGGCGGAGGTGGATGCCCTGATCGCGGCGGTTAATGCTTTGAAATGATGTTGTGCTCGGGGCCGAACGGGAAGCCGGTAATGTCTTCCGCACCGTCTTCGGTCACGATCAGGATGTCGTGTTCGCGATAGCCCCCAGCGCCTGGCATATGCTCGGGCAGCATGATCATTGGTTCCATGGAAACGACCATGCCCGGTTGCAGCACTGTTTCAATATCCTCGCGCAGTTCCACACCGGCTTCGCGCCCGTAATAATGGCTCAACACGCCGAAGCTGTGACCATAGCCAAAGGATCGGTATTGCAGCAGACCCCAGCCGCGATACATATCGTTCAGTTCAGCGGCAATGTCACAGCAACGCGCGCCTGGGCGGATCAACTCAATCCCACGGCGATGGACGGCGCAGTTCTTTTCCCACAGATCCAGTTCCATATCAGTGGCAGACTCGCAGAACAAAGTGCGCTCCAGTGCTGTGTAATAGCCAAAGATCATTGGGAAACAATTCAGGGATAGGATATCCCCGGACTCCACAACACGATTTGTGACGGGGTTATGGGCACCATCGGTGTTGATGCCCGACTGGAACCAGGTCCAGGTATCCATCAATTCCACATAGGGATAGGACGCCGCGATCTCTCGGATCATTGCACTGGTTGAGGCGAGGGCGATCTCATGCTCTGGCACGCCGGCTTGCACAGCCTCCACCAGGGCGGCCCCGCCCAGATCGGCAACCTGTGCGCCCTTGCGGATCAGCACATGCTCCTCAGCTGATTTGATGGAGCGCATCCACATCGAAGGCTGGCCCACATCGACGAATTCTACACCAGGAAGAGCGTCTTCCAATTGCTTGCGTGTGTCTAATGTCACATGATCGAATTCAATGCCCAGGCGTTTGATGCCCTTGGTCAGGGACTGAATAGCATAATAGTAATTGTCCCGTCGCCAGTCGGTATAGGTGATGTTATCACCCGCCGTTCGACGGTAGGGGTGACCACCATCAATCCCGGCAGAAATGGACGTGGCGTTTTGGTGATCAATCACAAAGCCGAATTTGCGACCAAAATAACAATAAACAAATCCCGCATAATAATTGATGCAGTGGTAGGACGTGAACAGGCAGGCATCGACATCTTCCTTCGCCATCCATTCCCGCACGGCATCCTGACGCCGCCGCATTTCTTTCTCTGAGAAGGGGGAATAGGTTTTTTGGCCATTATGCCA
>JARGPE010000106.1:0-288 GCA_029212835.1 Alphaproteobacteria bacterium
ATGCCCAATGGGTGGCACGTCCGCAGGGTCGGAGTTGTATAGAACACGCTTCACCAATCCTTGGATGGTGCAGATGTGAACACGGGTTTCGGGGTCAGGTTTTATGTACTCAAGGCCCATGAGACCGAAAAGTTGACCAAATGTTTTTGGTCCTTCGATTGCCGTGCTCATAAACTCGTCGTTAGTCTGCGTTCCGAGCGCCGAGCGATCGACCACGAAGCAAATCCGGCGGAAACGCTTGGTGGAGAGCAGGCGGTATAGCATCGCGATGGCCAGCTTAGTCTTGCC
>JARGPE010000106.1:298-14007 GCA_029212835.1 Alphaproteobacteria bacterium
CAAGGTCACGGTCTTGCCGGTACCGGTCGCCATCGCGACAAGCATCCCCCGCTGCTCGGTGCCAAGGGATTTCTCGACAGCTTGGATTGCTTCCTTTTGATAGGGTCGAAGCTGAAAGCCGAAGTCGAAGCGTCGCGTTTCAAGCGCGGCCTGAGCCTTCTCTTTCTCGACCTCTAACTGTGAGATTAATTCATCAGGGGTAAACCAGCCCATGAGAGGTCGACGAAGATTATTGGCCAAGCGGACATCGCGAAACCATATACCGCTTTCTGTTTCCAATTGTTTCAAGTAAGGCCTGCCATTCGTAGCAAATACAAACGGCACAAAGTATTCATTAACCCAGGCTTCTTGATTTTCTTCCCATTCAAGTCCTTTGGAATACCGCTCGGCCTGATCAATCGCAGCCGAAACATTTTTTTGATATCTTTTGGCCTCCACAATTCCTAAGCATCTTTGGTCCACAAAGAGCGCATAATCAGCTGGGCCTGACTTGGTGGGCCATTCGGCAATAGCCAAGTTTCGACCCTTTGCAGCGCGAACTCCCTTGCTATACCTCAATTTGCTAGTATCTGCTTCCCAGCCCCGATCTCTGAGCTGCTGATCGATCAAGGCGCGTGTAGATTGCTCGTCGAGGACTACGGCCCCTGCCGCCGCTTCAGCCGCCTGGACAAACTCTAAGCGTTCTTTCGTTGACTGATAGCCCGCATGTTCAGACAACTCTTGGATTCGCTGATCAGTATCTTGTGCGATTGCCTCCCAAGTTCGTCTTTCTTCAATTTCTCGACGATGACGGCCCTCTGCAGTCTCTGCAGCGAGGAGCGCCATTTGTCTTGCTTCTTCGGCCTTTTGAGCCGCAGTAAGAGCAGCATTGCGCACTGCTTGAAGTCGTTCAAGTTCTGCACGTAGTTCAGCATTAGAAGTTTCTGGTGCGTTTGGCGGCAGGAATGGGCCGGGTGAGAAGTTTTGTTGATTGGTCGTCACCCGCAAATGCCACACGCCTAGCTGCACTGCCATTTTGAGGCATGCCAAAGCTTCACGGTGATCGCCGTACCCGTCATGAACCGCAGCGTTTCCAAGTTTTCTTATGTGATGCAGGACATCCAAGATGCGATCAGGCGCAGCTCGTTCGTACTTCAGTTTGCGGAGCAAATCGGCCTGTGTATCGATTGCTAGAATCTCAATGCCCATTTGAGCTGCATGCCGCTTTGTGAGACGCTCACTAAACTGACGGAGTTTTATTAAGCTGGTACTAGGATCATCATGGAAGTAACTTTCTGAGAGCCGCCCAAAATTTGACAGGTCGGTATCTAGTTCCTCTAAAAAATCAAAGTTGCTTCGCATGGTTCTCATATTGAAATTATTACAACTCTTGTTGCATAACACAACGATGGCGATTGCTTTTCGCTATGACGACGGCGGCACGTCAAGCGGGTTTTGTTTTTGAGCCGGGACGGATTGTTACTTTTTGAAGTGTAACAGTTGTTGTAGGCGACAGTTACCATTGTTAGGTGGAACAATTGAGCCAAAGTCTGGTTTGTCAGTGCTGTACTATGACATGAAGAAATGTGATGCCTTCAATGAAGCTTTTTATACGGATGCTTCACTTAAAGGCTGCGGTAGTAATGTTGCGAGATGTACAAAACAGTCTTTGCGCATTCGAATTGCAATAGCAGTATTCGTCGTTTGAATGGGTAAATATATGGGTAAATAGTAAAAAATATAATTTATTGTTTAAATTCAATGTTGATAAGCGGACCCTCCCTCCGCCATATCTTCCTGTTAATTCAATGAAGTTCGGATCTCCGAGCGAGGCCGTCGGTGCCGTCAGACAAGTTCGAGTTCGTCTGACAGCACCGTGAATTTCACTCTTGCGAATTAAGTAATATGTTAACCTTTTGAGTTCATATTCAGTTCTCTGATTAACTTAAATGACTTGGTGAAACGCCTGCGGTTGCTAGCCAACCGGGCGGTTTCCGTTCCGGAGAGCAAAGAAAATGAACGCATTGCAAAACCTGAAAATTTCCAAGCAGGTCAGCCTGATTGGTTTTATCGCTTTTATCGGGTTTGTTATTGTCTTTGGCACTTACCTGTTCAGCAACCACGTCTTGCAGGGTTACCAAGAGGACGCATCCAAGGCGACAGACACGTTGCAGGCCGCAGCTGCTGTTAACGCGGATTTCCTAAATGCGCGTCGCAAGGAGAAAGACTTCCTGCTGCGTAAGGATATGAAGTATGTGACTCAGCATGAGGAAGTCGTGAATGATGCCATCTCTGTCTCTGAAACAATTGGCGATAATCTGACCGGTCCGGAAGCATCCCAAGCTATTGCAAAAATTCGCGAAATGCTGACGAAGTACCAGCAGCAATTTACAAATGTTGCCGATAACTGGACAACAATGGGTCTTACTGAAAAGGAAGGCCTTACCGGGGCTCTTCGCAAATCCGTTCATTCTGTTGAAGAGAAGCTCAATGAGTTCGATGACGCGCCTTTGACTGTGAAGATGCTTATGATGCGTCGCCACGAGAAAGATTTCATGGCACGAGTCGACCCAAAATACATACAGAGTATCGCTGATCGTCAGGCTGAATTCCTGGAGATACTGCCTTTCTCGAATGTGCCGGTAAACCAGCAAGCCGAACTGGCTAGCCTCTTGGCTGACTATGTCAGCGACTTTAACAAGTTTGCCGAACTTCGTCTTAAGATTGATGAGGAAACCAATATTCTCAGCGAACTCTTTGCCCAGGCCGAAGAACCTCTTGAGACCCTTCTGACTATTGCCAAAGCACGATATGAAAGCGCAATCGAGGCATCTAATGAACAGGCGTTAAAGTCTGAAATTGCCATCACAGCGACTATTGCCATTACCATCCTGGTTGTCTTTGGGCTGACATTTGTAATCTCAAAGGCAATCATCGGACCGATCAGCGCCATGAGAACAGCGATGAGCCGTCTTGCAACAGGTGACAAATCCACCGAGATTCCGGCAACAGACAAGACGAATGAGCTTGGCGAAATGGCTAGGGCGGTTCAGACCTTCAAGGATGCCATGCTAGAAAGCGAAAGATTGGCTGCCGAACAAGCGAAAGCTCAGCAAATACAAATTGATCGTGCAAAACGACTACAGGATTTGTCAGATCGGTTTGAACATCAGGTTACGGAGGCACTCACTACCGTTAACACTGCAGTTCAGCAGATGGACAGAACGGCAAACCTTATGTCGAATTCGGCCGGTCGTGTGAGTGACCAGTCCTCTATCGTGGCCAATGCGTCAACAGAGGCTGCTACCAATGTTCAGACAGTTGCTGCGGCGACGGAGGAACTCTCGGCATCGATCCATGAAATTGGGAATCAAGTTTCAAGCTCTTCATCAATTGCCCGAGAAGCAGTCGATCAGGCGTCTGAGGCCGAAACTCGTATGTCCAGCCTGGCATCTGCCGCTGATCGCATTGGTGAGGTTGTAAGCCTGATCACCGATATTGCAGAGCAAACAAATCTGCTGGCGCTCAATGCTACAATCGAAGCGGCGCGTGCCGGCGATGCCGGTAAGGGGTTTGCCGTTGTTGCAAGTGAGGTGAAGGGATTGGCTGCACAAACGAGTAAGGCAACGGAAGAAATCTCAACACAGGTTACATCCGTGCAGACCGCGACCCAGGATGCCGTAAATGTCATCCGGACCATCTCTACAACCATTCAAAGGATCAACGAGACATCAAGTGCGATTGCGGCAGCAATAGAAGAACAGAGTTCAGCCACCCAGGAAATCTCGCGGAATATCGAGCAGGCGGCATCCGGCACTGAAGAAGTCACCCAGAGTATCAGTCAGGTATCAGACGCGGCCCAGGAATCTGGGGTAGCAGCGGAAGAAGTTCGTAAAGCATCTCATGATATGGCTGAGACTTCGACAAATTTGCGGAACTCTGTGGAGAAATTTCTGGTCGACATGAAGGCGGCATAACCCCCGTCTTTCACATCCGACCGCGCAGAGCTTCTGGATCGTAAGGAGACTCCGGGATGACCCTTGCCTTTCGCATTTCACCGAGTATTGGCACTTCCAGCTCTGTTCCAGGAGTTCCAAGTTCCAACGGGAGAAGTGCGAAAGCAACGTCATGGCCAAGCGTATAAGCGTAGCTTCCAGACGTTATTCGTCCAACGAGCCTACCGTTTTGGTAGACGCCTTCCTGCTTCAGGGAACTGGCCCCATCCGTATCGATGGCAATCGTCACCGATCGCTGCGTCACCCCCTCTTCCTTCTGGCGCAGCAGTGCGGCTTTGCCGATGAAATCGCCTTTGTCTAACCGAATAAAGCGATCCAGACTGCTCTCCCAGGCCGTGAGTTCCGTATTAATATCCAGATACATGGCACGGTAAGATTTCTCCAACCGCAGCGACTCCAGAGCATGATATCCGATCAGGCGTAAACCATGTGGCTCTCCAGCCGCCAAGAGCGCCTCCAGAAGATGCCGCTGATATGGCAGAGGATGATACAGTTCCCAGCCCAGTTCACCCTCGTAATTAACGCGAAGCATCCGCACATCCGTGGCGAGGCCAACTGTTGCCGATTTGACGCCAAACCACGGGAAGGCGGCGTTGGAGAGATCCAACTCGGTCAGGCTTTGCAAAACCTCACGTGCTTTCGGCCCAACCACGGCAAAGCATCCTCGGTCATTGCTGACATTGCGTAATTGCACACTGCCATCGCTTGGCAGGAGCCTGGACAGGTCATCAAAGTTCCAGCGTTCAGCGCGGGGCGTGGAGATCATATAGAACGCCCCATCTTCAAGCCGGGCCACAACATATTCAGCCTGCACGCTGCCATTCTTCGTCAGATGATGACTGAGGGTCACGCGTCCTACCTTCGGCAGACGGTTTGCCAGAATGCCATCCAGCCAAGATTCTGCGCCGGGACCGGTCACTTCAAATTTCGTCATCGGGGTCATTTCCACGAGGCCGACGGCGGTGCGAACTGCCTTCACTTCCTCGGCGACATAATTCCCTTTCTGGGTCCACCGCCAGCTATTCTGATTCTTTGCTTCGACTCCCTTGGGCGCGAACCAGTTGGGCACCTCCCACCCATCCATTACGCCCCAAACAGCACCATGTTTAGAAAGCAGATCATAAGATGGCGGGGTCTTCTGCGGGCGCGCGGCGGGCATATCCTGACCGGGATAATGAAGTTCCGCATGGGTACCCCAGCTTTCTCTGACCTTCTGGCGCGTCCATTCCTTGTTGGCATAGTCACCGAAGCGACGCGGATCCAACTCCGACATGTCGAGACTGTTGGCCCCTTCGACGATGCGCTCGGAAAGATAATAGCCGATTGCTCCGCCCCACAGAATTCCACCCGGAACACCTTCTGCCAGCCAGACATTTTCCAGCCCCCAGGCCGGTCCAACCAGGGGCAACTCGTCCGCGGTCATCTGAAATGGACCGCGCACATTCGCCTTGATGCCCACACGACCAAGCGCCGGGACCATATCAATCGCCGCTTCCCAGTTCCAGGCCACGGCATCAAAGTCCTCTTTGAGAAGGTCGGCACCGAACCATTCTGGAACGCCATTTTCCGCAAACAACTTCAAATGCTCGGTTCTCTCATAGGGTCCGAACATTAAACCTTCGCCTTCTTCGCGAAGGTATCCCTCGAATCCCTCGTCCCGCAGAATCGGCATTTCCGGCAGGCCCTGACGCTTGCGCTCGACGATTTCGGGGACAGTATCGGTGATCCAATATTGATGGAGAATGGGAATGGCCGGAATTTCAAGGCCAAGCATTGCACCGGTCTGGCGCGCATAGTTTCCGGTCGCGGAAATGATATGCTCGCAGATGATCTCACCATTATTGGTGATGATTTTCCACTCCCCGTTGGCGAGACGCTCAAAACCCTTCACTTCCGTGTTGAGATAAATTTTTGCGCCTTGGTCGCGGGCACCCTTTGCCATGGCTTGCGTCACGTCAGCCGGTGCAATGTGACCGTCATCTGGATGGTAAAGAGCGGCCAGCATTTCCTTGTTGTTCTCAAGAAGGGGCCAGAGCGTGCGCGCTTCCTGTGGCGATACCAGTTCTGCGTGGATGCCTTGCACAGCGGCCACGCTCATATAGCTTTTATATTCATCAAGGCGGTCGGCCGTGTTGGCGATACGCAACTGACCACATTTGTGCCAACCAACATGCTGCCCGGTTTCAGCCTCCAGACCTTCATAAATCTCGATCGTCTTGGCGATCATACGACCAATATTAATGCTGCGCGCATAGGAGGGGATGAGCCCTGCTGCATGCCATGTCGACCCAGCCGTAAGCTGAGTTCTCTCCAGAAGTGCCACATCGGTCCAACCGCGCTTGGTGAGGCCATAGAGAATGGCGGCGCCGACACAACCGCCCCCGATGACAACGGCACGAGCATGAGTTTGCATGAATGGTTCCCCTTAATGGTTTAATGTTACCGTACACAGACAGGGGCCAACAGTAATCTTGCAAAAAATTACCCGAGTGTATAACTTGAAGTTATGCACCGGCTTCGATCCCTCATCCCCTCCGCCAATTATCTATTTTGTTTCGAGGCCGCCGCCCGCAGGCGCAGCTTCACCGCCGCCGCCCAGGAACTGAATGTCAGCCAACCCGCTGTCAGCAAAACCATCCGACTGCTTGAGGAGGCAATAGGTCTGAAGCTGTTTCGACGTGATCACGGCCGGTTAGAGCTTACCGCGGAAGGCCTTCAGATCTATAAGGAAACGCAGGAGGCATTCGACCATCTGCACTTGGTCATATCGTCACTTCAGAAAAAACACTCCAGCGATGTGGTGCGGGTGTCCTTTTCTTCATCCTTTGTGCAACTCTGGCTGCTGCCGAGGCTGAAGGAATTTAAGGCCAAACATCCTGACGTGTCGTTGCGCATCGAAGAAAGCAGCCGGGACGACCAGGATTTGATCGAAGAGGATATCGACCTCTCTGCGCGGCTTGGGAACGGCAAATGGCCGGGCATCCATTCATGGCATTTCGCGTTGGAAGAGGTCCTTCCTGTGTGCAGCCCAGACTATCTTAAAGACCATGGACCAATCGATGGACCGGTTGATCTACTTCAGCACACTCTTTTGAATTTTGAAGAGCGTCACCGCACGCGCCTTACATGGCGTGAATGGCTGGAGCAGCATTCGGTTCCGGTCGCACAGATCAAGCAGGATTTGGTCTTTACCGACGCGCTTGGATCTGTCGAAGCGGCTGTCCGGGGCCAGGGCATTGCGCTGGGCTGGAGGCATCTGGTGAACGAGCACTTGAAAGCTAAGAAGCTGGTCGCTCCGCTGGAGGATATCTACCAGTCCGGCCAGTCGATCTACCTTACCATGCCGGCTCAGCGGCCACCGAAACCCGGCGCCGGGCTTTTCCGCGATTGGCTGATTGAGCAACAGGCCAAGACCGCAGTTGACCAGGATATGGCCATCCAAAGCATTTAAAATGGCTTTGTATATTAATCGGCGACATATGGCATGAACTGGAGAGGCAATACTGGTGATATACCTAGTGTGATTGTGTCCGATTGCTGGAAGCCATCAGTCTCGATTTGCGACTAAAATAACGATGGAATAATCAACCAGTTTGATCGTCGCTGGTAATGTCGTTGCGATATCTCCATCCGCTTGTACAGGGCCGTTGGAAGCATCGTGAATTTCGATGCAGCGACCGGTGACATGTCCTATCAGGTTCCAACGATTGAGCAGACCCAGCGGAAGGGCCAGGCAATAGGCAGCCATTGCCAGTCTGCCTTTTCGTGGGAAGAGCGAAACGTGAAGTTCCGGGGTCTCGAGTTTCGCATCGGGTGCCATTATAAATCTCCCTCCATACAACCGCCCCCGTGAAACCACCACGGTGGAGGCGGTTACAGGACGTCCATCCAACGTCACTGACAGATGTGGGCATGGATATCGGATCAGTTGGTTGATCGCGGAGAAGACATAGACAATTTTCCCTAGACGCCGCTTCAGCGCACCTGGAATGCCACGAACAACATGGGCGTCGAATCCGGCGCCCACCATCATCATGAATACGCGGCCGTTTACGTGTCCTGGTACAACAGATAGGCGCTGGCCGCCGATCAAAGTTTCCGCAATAATGTCAGGCTCTATTTTAAGGCCGATTTCATGGGCCAGAACATTGGCCGTACCTAATGGAATCAGCCCTAATGGTGGTGAGGTTGCATCAAAACCGTTCACTGTATCGTTTATTGTTCCATCACCACCTGCCACCACGACAGCGTCCACGACGTCAGCTGTGGCCTCTCGCGCGAAGCGCGCCGCATCTCCGGCAGCATGTGTCTCACGGATAATGTATGTACAGCCAGCCGCGTCCAGCAAGGTCAGGACCTGCTCAAACAGCTTGATCCGTTTTCGAGCAGCGCGGCGATTGAGGATAATCAAAAAATGGGGCGCGATAACTTTGCCTGTGTCCCATTTTCTATCGTTCGAGTCTCCCTCAAAAGGGTCATCAACAATCGCCATCCCCAATTATCCCGCCCATCGCTGTCAGGAGATCATGCGGCTTCGAGCCGATAATCTTCGATGAGTCTCTTAAGACCGGTGCGCAAACTTGTCTTTGCCTGCCATCCCAGAAGGGCCTGCGCCCGTGCGCCTTGCCCGACGAATTTAGCCACATCGAAATTTCGTGGTGGGGCTTCCTGTATTTTCGAGTGTGACTCTGCAATCGAAACCGCCAGAAATGCTAGCTCACCAAGCGTCGTTGGAACGCCACTTACGAAGTGAATGGGGTCAGGCGCAGAGCCGCCGTCGATCAACCCGCGCGTCAACGCCATGATTCCGTCCGTCACATCATCGATATGGGTGAAATCAAAAGTATGACCGCTGCCATCAACACGAAGCGGCTGGCCGGTTGCGGCCGCCCTGGCAAAAGCGGGAACAACGCGATCACTGTGGTCAAGTGTGCTGCCAAAGACATTCGACAGCCGGATCGTGCAGGCGCGCATTCCTTTTGATCGCGCGTCCTGAATCAATCGCTCACCCTCAACCTTGCTTCGGCCATAGACGTTGACCGGGACCAGCGGACAGGTTTCATCTGCCGGAAGTATCTCAGGTTGGCCATATACCTCACGACTGCTCGCGAAGATTAGCCAGGGTTTCTGGGGGGAGAGGCTGGCCGTCTCAATCAGTTGACCCACCGCGTCCACATTTGTGGCCCAACAAAGATCTGGGTCACGTTCACCGTCGATTACGCGGGAGACAGCGGCCAATTGGATGATCCCGTCACACCCGGCAATGAATTGCTGAACAACTGCCGTATCCCGGAAGTCGCCGCGTGCCTCTCGATTGGTTGCACGCAAGTCTAACTCGCGAGCCTCAAGGCCGTTTTGGCGCAAAGCCTTGACCAATGCAGATCCAACTAGACCAGAAGACCCGGTCACGAGAATGCGTGGCGCTCTCATAACGATGCATCTTGTTTCGAAAGGTAATGGGGATGAGACCAGACTTTTGGTCGGCCAGCGTCGCTTCTAGATGAGGGATAAGAATAATTTACGATCAATGAACACATTCCCTATGCCACGTAACAATATCGACTTTGACAGCATACCCAAATTAAAACCACAACAGTCCGAATTTACACTGATAGGAGGGCTTGGTAAACGCGCAAAAAGCGGCCCATATTGACATTCGAAACGAAGCATAGATTAATAAGATTAAGGAGTTAACTCAGGCTGAAATAAATTTGCGTCGAGCCGATTCAGCCTTTTAGGATTGCAGTGTTGTCTCATCGAGAGTTCGTCCATACGTTAAGTTTCCTAAACGCTGCACTTCGTCATAGCTGGGCTAAGTCGTGATAGATCGGTCATTTTTCGAATCAAATCCCACGACCTATTACCGCGATTTTCTGTTGGCAACGGCGGTTTTTTTCGGCGCTTTCTTTTGGTTCTTAGTCTCTGATTGGCCGGTTGCTGCTGTTGGTTGGGCGATTGCGTGCGTCTTTTTGGCCCGTGCCGGAATCTTCGGACACGAAATTTCACACCGTCCGAATGATAGACGCCTGAAGGAGTTCTACTGGCTCTGGCACCTGACGATCGGTGCTGTCATTTTGGTGCCCGTTGTGCGGTTTGCAGAGCCACATTTAACGCATCATAAAACGGGCATTTTTGCGACCAAGGACGATCCCCAATACCTATTGCTGCGGAATAATCGTAAACTCTTGATCTTCGTTATATTCGCGCTCCCCTTCCTGACACCGCTCTTCACCTTGTTCCAAGTCTTCATCGCGAGCGTAGGCGGCGTGCAGTTGGAAGAGCGGCTGGATCGTTTTACAAGAAGATGGTTCAACTTCTCTGTTAGCATGCCCTTGCCTGATAGCAAGAAGAAGGAGGTGGGATGGTTATCGCGCTATTATCTCCTCGTCTTTGTGACTCATGCCTATTTCTTTCCGGCGGCACTATTGCCGTACTACGCTGTATTAGTGGGCGCGTGGTTCATAATCGTTTTGCGGATTCCGTTAGAGCATGAGTTGGAGAAATACGCGGAAACCTCAGGGCGTCCAGACCAGATGCGTGATAGTTTTACGATTGAATCACCGCTTGCGGTGATAATCCAGCCGATCGGATTTCGCTATCATACGGCCCATCATATGTATCCCGGTGTGCCTTATCACAATCTGCCTGCGTTGCATGTGCATCTGAAGGAGACTGTTCCTGGCTATGCTGACAGCATCGTCTCCTATTGGTCTGCGATACGCGGCCCCAAAAAAACTGTAATGGATTCTAAGGTATGATCTGTATAACCCTCTGACCGATCAGGTAGCGTGCATGCCAATGTTTGCCCTAATTTTGAAAGTGGATGATCAACCATGAAAAATGCGCTTAAAGATATCTCTCATGCCATGCACGAAGCGGTTCCCGATGCCAGTTTCGCCGTACGTTTCTGGGATGATGAGATATACAAGATTGGGGAGGCACCGGCCTTCACGCTGTGGTTCAGGAACAAGGATGCGGCATCCAGGGTCATTGCCGATGGATTTCTGGGGTTCGGTGAAGGCTATATGCACGGCGAAATAGAGGTGGAAGGCGACCTCCAGCTCCTTTTCCGCCTTGGATTCGCTGTTGGCTACACGGATCATTCCATGTCACTGACATCGAAGATCCGAATTTTTATTCTCTACCTTTTAAAGCAGAACACGCTGTCTGGATCGCGTAAGAATATCGCTCACCACTACGATGTCGGTAATGAGTTTTATCGGCGTTTCCTCGGCCCGACCATGGTCTATACCTGCGCCTATTATGACAATCCTGACCGAACATTGGAGGAGGCGCAAACGGCGAAGCTGGATCTTGTTTGTCGAAAACTCCAGCTTAAGGAAGGAGAGCACATCGCGGATCTAGGATGTGGTTGGGGGGGGCTCCTGATCCATGCTGCTCAGAACTTCGGCGTTACCGGGGTTGGAGTGACGCTGTCTCAGCAGCAGGTTGATTATGGAATGAAAAGAATCTTGGAACTGGGGCTTCAGGATCGTATTCGGATTGAATACAAAGACTATCGCGAGCTTGAAGGAACTTTTGACAAGGTCGCGTCGGTTGGGCTGATGGAGCATGTGGGCATTCGCTTTGTTCCCGACTGTTTTAAGAAGATTAAAACTTTACTCAAGCCGAGAGGCATCGGTCTGGTTCACACGATCGGTAACGATGTTCTGCGCAAGGCAGACCCCTGGTTCGAAAAATACATTTTCCCTGGTGGACAGTGTCCTCCCTTATCGATGTTGATTGAGGGGGTCTGTGAGAACGGAATGAATGTAGTGGATGTGGAGAACCTTCGTCTTCACTATGAACTAACACTGTTCCATTGGATTGAAAATTTCTGTGCGAATGAGGAATGGATTCTTGAGAATTATGATGCCGTGTTTTTGCGGATGTATCGCCTTTATCTGGAGGTTTGTGCGGCATCTTTCAGATACGGCGACAATCGCCTTTTCCAGATCCTCTTCACCAATGGTTTGAGCGATCTCGTGCCATTGACGCGGGCTGATTTATACACAAACGAAACTGCGTGACCGTCACACTGGCTACGCATGAGCCCGTAACGCGCCAAGACAAAGGAAAATGCTGCAATGACTTTGCGCCATATTGTAGTTTTCTACACCGTTGCCGGTGGCGGACACGTCGCAGCAGCCAATGCCTTGAAGGAAATTTTGGAGGCCACAGGGCAATATCGGGTGACCCTGGTCAATCCATATGTGGATTTGGTGCCGAACCTTGATCTGTGGAAGAAAATAACAGGGAGGAGCTCCGAGGATATCTACAATCAGTCGATCATTCGGAATGGCAAGACTGGGCTTTTCTGTTTGGGCTACTACCTCGGCATTTTGATTAATTTTCGCATGGTTCATCGTGCCGCACAGCGCGAGATTGCCGCTTATCTGGAGACGCAAAAGCCGGATATGGTGATCAGCGTGCTCCCCATGTCCAATCGGATCATTTTCGATGCCCTGAACGATTACAGAAACCAGTCGTTGGACCGCGCTCATGCTCGGGCGGTGGTCCTTATCACGGATTGGACCGAATACGGGTACCATATCTGGTTTCCCAAGGGCCGTGACTTTTATGCGATTTGCGGGACGGAGGACGCCTATCGCCGTGCCTCTAGCTATAAGTCCTTAGAAAATCGGGTGTTCCAGACTCAAGGGCTCCTCCTGAAACCATCCTTTAATTCCGGTCCTCCTAAAGATAAGGCCGTAGAAAAAAAAGCCCTTGGGCTTGCGCCGGACAGGCCCGTGATCTGTATGCTTTATGGCGCCCATGGTGGTTGGCGAATGCGAGATATGGCGCTGGCGTTGCGTGACAGCGCGCCAGATGTCCAAGTTCTTTTCCTGTGTGGGCACAACGAAGATCTCGTTGAGGCTTTGAGCCAAACTGAATGGCCCTTTCCAACCCGTGTCATAGGTTTCACCAATGAGGTACCGCGCTATCTCGGTGCATCTGATATTTTTGTTGGTAAACCAGGACCAGGGAGTGTGAGCGAGGCATTGAGCTTCGGCCTGTATCTTCTTCTCGACGGCACTATGGCGCTGCCACAAGAAAAGCCGGTTCTTAACTGGGTTCGTCGCGCTGGGGCTGGCGCATCGTTTCGGGGAAACAGGGATTTTCAGACTGCCGTTGAACGCTTGCTGGAGCGTATTGAGGCGAAGGAGCCAAGCCCCGTGGCGCTTCCCAACACGGCATCCAAGGAAATTCCCGCCATTATCGATACGATCTTTGGGCGGAGTTAGGGTATGAAGCCGATGTTCGGAGAGGCTTGATGTTTTCCAAGCTTCTCCATTCCTGGAATTCTCTACCGATCTCACAAGCACGAAATCGGCGCCTGCCGGTAATGTTGAGCCAGCACATACCAACGGGCTCGACCGTGCTTGATGTCGGTTCAGGCAATGGTGAGATGGCCTGGAAACTGGGCAACATAGGCGCCTTTAAGTCCATCGTTGGCGTGGATGTTGTCTTGCAGCCGGATCCGAGAATTTCCGTGTCTCGGTTCGATGGAGTTTCGCTTCCATTTGCCGATAAGGAATTTGATGTCGTCACTTTAATCGATGTGTTGCATCATTGTGAGGCACAAGCGGCCTTGGTTGCTGACGCTTTGCGAGTCGCGCGCTCCCATGTAGTGATCAAAGATCATTACTGGATCACTGAAATCGACCGATTGATTCTCAAAATCTCGGACTACATTGGCAACCGACCATACGG
>JARGPE010000107.1 GCA_029212835.1 Alphaproteobacteria bacterium
CGTAACTCCCCACACGACAGAATCACACGATTGCGCGATCCTGCTGCGGAGAAAATATTGGCCACTGCCAATGATAGGGTAATGATCGTCAAATCGCTTCGTTTGGTAAGCTGTCGTGCCAAGAAGCAGGAGGTGGAGGAGTTATCCAGATAAATCGTGGATTGGTCGGCGATCAGTTGTGAAGCGGCAATGCCAATCCGTCTTTTGGCATCTGCCATTAAACGCATGCGGCGCTGAAATGGGGCTTCAACTTTCGCCTCGTTGAAGCGGACGCCACCATGAAATTTCTCCACGAGCCCGTGTTCAGCAAGATGTCGCAAGTCGCGGCGTATCGTTTCATCCGAAACATGAAAATGTTGGCTAAGATCTTGGATGGACGCAGAGTGTGTATCTTGTAGCCATTCCGTAATGTTTTGCTGGCGAATATTAAGGCCGCTTTTGTCCAACATAGCTTAATACTCTGTTTTTATTAAATTTTATATGTTTATTGCTTCCCCACTGTCTGCATTGAAAAGACATATTCGGTTTTTGTCAATTACCAAGCCAACGTCGGTTCCGACTGGTGGAACCTGGTCGACGCGGATACGGGCGATCAGACGGTCCTCACCGACATGCAGTTCCGCCAACGCTTCCGGTCCTAGCAATTCGATGCGTTGAACACGTCCGGTCATGTTTCCCTGGCCAACTGGTGCAAGGTTTATTTCTTCAGGCCGCACACCCAAAAGCACAGAACTGTGCCCCGTGGTGGCATGTTGTGCCTCAACCTGGATTGGTGACAGAAAGGCTGGATGTCCAACACCAGTGCCATCAAATCCGCAGTGCAGCATATTCATTTCCGGGGCTCCGATGAAGGAGGCAACGAATAAATTGCAGGGATTGCGATAGACATCCATAGGCTTGCCCAATTGTTGGATGCGACCATCTGCCATTACGGCGATTCGCGATCCCAGCGTCATGGCCTCAACCTGATCATGGGTAACATAGATGACGGTGATCCCAAGCTCACCATGCAGACGCTTGAGTTCCGCGCGCATATGGCTGCGCAGCTTGGCATCGAGGTTTGAGAGCGGTTCGTCGAATAGATATACCTTTGGTTTCCGAACCAATGCCCGGCCAATTGCTACGCGCTGGCGCTGACCACCGGACATTTCCTTGGGCTTACGCTCCAAGAGTTCGTGGATGTTCAGAATATCTGCCGCTTCCATAACGCGGGACCGGATTTCATCCTTGCTGAGGCTGGAGGTCTTCATCAGCCCAAAGGCCATGTTCATATAGGCCGTCATATGTGGATAAAGGGCATAGGACTGAAACACCATGGCAATGTCGCGTTGGCGCGGTTCCGCCTCTGTCACGTCGATGCCGTCGATCAGCAACTGACCATCGGTGATGGTTTCCAATCCAGCCACCATGCGCAAAGTCGTTGACTTTCCGCATCCCGACGCACCGACCAGCACCATGAATTCCTTGTCCTCTATATCGAGGTCGAGATTCTTAACCGCGGTTTGGTCACCATAGCGTTTGGTAATTTGGCGTAATGAAACTGTTGCCATAACTTTTCTCCGTTAACTCGACATCTGGCCTGTAACTTACTTCAGGCTGGTAACTTATTTCAGGCCAGCATGCATGAAACTGTCGACGAAACGTCGCTGGAACACGACGAACAGCAGCAGCAAGGGCGATACAACGATCACGGTGGCGGCCATCAGGCGGGTCCAATCGGCACCGCTGTCAGACTTGGCCAACAGGCCAAGCCCGATTGGCAGCGTGCGAACGGATTCCGAATTGGTGACCAACAACGGCCACATATAGTCGTTCCAATGGGTCACCACTGAAATGATGGCAAAGGCCACCAATGTTGGTTTCACCAAGGGCAGATAGACGTGCCACAGAGTGGCGAAATGACCGCAGCCATCCAGTCGCGCAGCGTCTGCTAATTCCGTCGGTACTTGCCGGAACGCCTGGCGCAGCATGAAGGTTCCATAACCACTGGCGATGAAGGGGACGACCATGGCCGGCAGGCTGTTCAGTAGGCCCAATTCCCGAACCGTGATGAAATTGGTCAAAAAGATTGCGTAGATTGGAAACATGATCTGCAGCAGAAAGAGGCTGAAGATCAGATTTTTGCATGGGAATGTCAGTCGTGCGAAGGCAAAGGCGGCCAGAGAAATCGTCACAATCTGACAGGCCAGGATACTGCCGGTCACCAGGACTGAGTTGATCATGTAAGTGCCAAACGGTGCCACCGCCATCGCCGCTGGATAGTTATCCCAGATAAAATTCTGTGGCAGCAGGCCACTGCTGGCATCGAATACCTCAACCCGCGTCTTGACGGAGGTCACCAGGATCCACAACAACGGGCTGATCCACAGCAGGGCGATCGGTATCAAGATACCGTGCAGGCCGTAGCGCTTCAACAAGCTCTGATTCATGGCGACTATTTCCCCAGATAATGAACATGTCGACCAATGGTCGAGGCAATCACGGCGATCAAGCCACCGATAAATAGCAGCAACATGTTGGCGACCGTGCTGGCGAAGCCGATGTCCTGATACTGGAAGGCATTCTGATAGATGTAGAGAGTCAGGACATTCGTGGCATCCGCTGGCCCGCCTTGTGTCATCACATAGACATAGTCAAATATCTGATAGGAATGCAGAATGCCGATGATGATCACGAAATAGAGGGTCGGTGAAATTAGCGGTATGGTGATATGGATCAGTTGATGCCAGGCAGAGACACCGTCCAACCGAGCGGCCTCATACAAATCACGCGGTACCAGTTGCAGCGCGGCAAGCAGGATCAGCATAAAGTAACCGGAATATTTCCAGACGCTCATGACCATAATGGCTGGCAATGCCCAATCCGATGAATAGAGCCATTCCAGTTTTGGCAGGCCCAGAAACTCCATCATGCCGTTGATTGGGCCATATCCTGGTGCATAGAGGAATACCCAGACCATACCGGCGGCGACAGAGGGGATCATCACGGGATAGAAGAATATGGAACGATACAGAGCAACAGCGCGGATCTTGGTATCCAGCGCAACCGCCAGCAGCAGGGCGCAAATAATGGCCACAGGTATTGTGATTAATGTGTAAAAAGCCGTGTTGCGAAAGGATTTCCAGAACAGACTATCCTGCAGAACCCGTTCGTAATTCTCCCATCCAAGAAAGAAAATTTTATCGGAGCCGAGCATCACGTCGTGGAAACTGAAATAAATTGACCGGATAATTGGCCAATAAGTGAATGCTGCAAGAAAGACCAGTGACGGTAGCAGCATAAATACTGCGACCATCGTGTCATGTTTTGGTTTGAAAAAATTGATCCGCATAGACATGTCGTTTCTGCTTGCTTGAAATATACAAAAAGACCCGGCCGACGCATCGCGCCGGCCGGAATAGATGCTAGCTGCGGCGACGCATCACGCGTTCGATTTCCTTGTTCGACTTAACGGTTGCTTCCTTCAGGGCGCCGGTCGGGTCTGTGTCGCCCGCCAGCGTGCCGTCAATCGCACTCTTCAGATATTCACGCACTTTGTGATATCCAGGCACCTGCAGGAAGGCACCGGCGTAAGCAGCCTGATCCAATGCAACCTTGGCAGCGGGGACTTCGTTGATGAAGGATTTCAGTTCTTCCCCTTCCCAGGACGATTTGCGGGCAGCGATATAGCCCGTTGATTTGCACCAATGTGTCTGGTTTTGGGTGTTTGTCATCCAGCGTGCAAAAGTCCAGCTTGCTTCCAAATGTGCGTCCGGCTGGTCCTTGGCCATCAGGATCGGCCCACCCCCGATGGTCGCGCCATAGGTCTTGTTCTTCGGCATGAAGGCGACGCCGACGTCGAACGGTGACGAGGTGCGCAGGTTGGTCAAAGAACCAGTTGAGTGATACAGCATGGCAGTACGTCCAGCCATGAAGTCATTGGCCGAACCTTGCCAGGTCGACGCCGCAGGCATGACGCCCGCCTTGACCATCTGAACCCAGAATTCCAACGCATCGATTGATTCTGGTGCGTCGAACATGACCTTGTCTTGCTGCCATGGCACCAGACCATTCTGGCGCACGAAGCTCTCAAAAATCCAATCGTGCCAGCCTCCGCCAAATGTCAGGCCCCACTGGGTCACATCGGAACCGTCACGGACGGTCAGTGCCTTGGCGGTTTCCATTAATTCGGCCCAGGTGTCAGGTGCCTTGTTGATGCCAGCTTTGGCGAAGATTTCTTTGTTATAATATAGAACAGGCGTCGAGCACTGGAAGGGAAGGCCATAGAGCTTCTCTTCGGATTCGCAGATGCTCAGGAAGCCCGGCAGGAAGTCCTGATAAATATCATCAGCCTTCGCCAATGCAGTGACATCTGCCAATGCATCCATGCTCAGGAAAGTCTGCAAGGCAGAGTTGATCGGCAACCAGGTTGCTGGCGGATCGCCGACGCCCAAAGATGTCATGACCTTTTGTTCGGTATTGTCATAGCTGCCAGCGTAGATGGCTTCGACCTGAATTTTCTCATGGGTCGTATTAAATTCAGTGATCATTTCAGTGACGATGCGATTAATGTCACCGGAAACGCCAACAGGATACATGAACTGCAGTTTTACCTCGTCGTTACCCTGCGCGAAAAGCGGGCTGCTGCCGAACAAGCCGGCGGCGGTGATTGCTGCGGAGCTGCTTTGTAGAAAGTGACGGCGGGAGATGGTGGATTTTGTGGTTTTCATTGCTAATTCCTCATTAGATTGATCGCTAGTAAGGGTGCTGCTTGAATGCCAGTCTTTGCCAGTTCAAGGGGCAGGTCTGCCCAATGGAGTGGCGAAATAATCCATTCACTCTGTTACGTTCGCATTACACTGCGATGAAATTTGTGAGATTGACTACTATTTTTTTGGATTTTTGTGGGAAAAATGTGAGATTCTTCGTAATGGATGTAGTAAATTAGTCAAATTGTTGAGGTAATTTTGGAAATACAGGGGATGATTGTACCCGTTGACGACCGGAAAACCACCCGCATTCCAGGGGAGCCCACAGTGACGGGACCGTTATATCCCATACATGCCTGCAACTCAGGAGATTGCTATGTTGATCGCTCAGATTACTGACCTGCATGTTACCCGTAAGGACGAGTTGCTTTCTGGTCGCGTGGATACACGTTCGGCTCTGAAAGCCTGTATGACCCGACTTGCCGCCCAAGATCCCAGGCCGGATGTGGTGTTGGTTACCGGGGATCTGACCGAAACTGCGACTGATGAAGAATACGACTTTATTGTTAAGGCGCTTGAGGCGCTGGGCATTCCCTTTTTCGTCGTGCCGGGGAACCATGATGATCGTGCGACGATGCGTCAGACCTTTCCTGGTATGGCGGCGGGCGATCCGGATGCTCCGTTCTGTTTCAGCATCGACAGGGCGGATTGGCCCCTTCGATTGATCGGGCTGGATAGTATTGTGCCCAGGCGCTCGGAAGGGGCTTTGTGCCCTACGCGACTAGATTGGCTTGCAGGCGAACTGGGGCAGGCAACGCCGGAGCACCCGGCCCTTATATTCATGCATCATCCGCCGTTCCGAACCGGTATCGCACCGATGGATGCCTGTGGCGTGCTGGATGGATTGCCAGCATTTCGTGATTTGATTTCGGCCAATGCAGATCGCATCTCGGGGATTCTATGTGGTCATGTCCACCGGGTCATTCATGCAGCGATTGGGGGCGTGCCCGTCCTTCTGGCACCTTCTTCGGCGCATCAGATAACACTGGACCTCAAGGAAACGGCACCTCTGACCTTTACGCTAGAGCCTCCGAAGATTGCGTTGCACGACTGGCGACCAGAAACCGGATTGGTAACGCATTATGCCTATGTGGATACATTTCCTGGGCCATATCCCTTCTGATTGCGGTCGGGCTGTCTCGTTCCAAATGTTTCATGTTCTGCATGGATGGGCTTAGTCCGGGCGCCATTAAACATGTCCGTAAAAATCACGATGGACGGCGATTGAATAGGCATAATCCAACAGTGTCGACCAACTAAAGACAGGCATGTCGATCTCGCGTTGAATGGCTCGGGCGAAGGGTTGAAAGCCTGTGCATTCCAGGACCATGGCCCCCATTGAAGGATGGGCGGTGGCAAAGGCTTTGGCAACGGCAACAAGGTCCTGTTCTGCCTTTTGATAGTCTGCTGTCGGCACTTCGGGTCGTAAATCTTTGGTCCAAAGGCTGTCGAATTGAGGGCATTTGCCGTCATCTTTTGCCCCATGGACAACATAATTTGATCCCAATTGCACACCAACAGATGTTAAATGCCGATCTTGCAAACGATCCCCTTCCGCCACGAGAAGTCCGACAACCTTATTCGCACCAATCAATGTTTGGGCAATTGGAACTTGCAGCAGGCTGGACGCGAAGACCGGCACATTGACCGCATTTGCAATTTCCTGCTGAAACCACGCGAAATAGCCGCATTCTGCCGCAATGGCACGGCATCCCATGCGTTCCAGCTTTTGCGCTGCGGCCAGAACCGGCTTCAACAGGTCTTCTTTCTGGTCCCCACGGACCAGCTTCTTGATGTCGACCCCCTCGGCAATCTCATACTGGATCGGGTAACCATGGGCGCTGGCATTGCGCACATCGCCTGGGAATCCCGGATAAACATCGTCCAGAATGATGATCCCCAATCCCATACCATAGCAGCTGTGATTCCTGCGGGCGTAAATTTTCTGAAGCGCGGGGTCATGGGATGGCATTGTTGAATCCTTTCGATCTTGTGGAATTTCATTAATAATCGTTTATATAAATTAAGAAAAATTACGTTTCATTATAGTGAGCCTGAAATGCTTATAGATGGGTCAAGGCGTGAAGAAATCTCTGTGCGGCGTGTTCGCAGTCTGTTGGCAGTAGCAGAGTTCCGGTCTTTCTCAGCAGCGGCAAAAGCCCTTGGTTTGACTCAACCTGCCATTTCTCAACATGTACAACAGCTGGAAGTCCAACTGGGCACAGCCTTAATGGTGCGCGACAAGGAAGGGCTGAGGCTGTCATCGGGTGGGGCCGCATTACTGCCTGCCTTTCGGCGGCTATTGGCGAGCAATGGGGCCATCCTGGATCAACTGGCCTCGCTTGGTCAGGGGACTGAACAAATCCTTAGGATCGCAAGCCCTGCTTCCTTTGCCGCACTGACCATCGCACCAGTGTTTCAGGCGGTGAGGCAGCGGTTTCCGAAGCATATCCTGGACATATCTGAAATCGACAACGAGGAGAGTTTTCAACTGGTTCGGGAGGGCGATATCGATTTCGCAATCACCAGCGTTTTTATCGCATCGCCAGGGTTAAAGTTTGAGGCGCTGCACCAGGATTCAGCCTGCGTTGTCATGTCCCAAGACAATCCTTTAGCGACTAATAATGAATTGGGCGACGAGGAAATATTATCGCAACCGATGATCCGATTTCCATCTGGAACAACCTCTCATGACTGGCTGGCCATCATCATAGAACGCGCAGGCATAGAGCCAGACACCATCGCAGAAGTGCGGCAACTGGTAACCGGATTTCAGATGGTTCGGCAGAATTTGGGTGTTGCCGTGGTTCCTCAAGGGGCGGCTATGGCCTGTGATCTGCCCGGCATCGTCGCTATCCCCCTCAAAGACCAAAAATTTGTGCGGACATTGGGAATTGTCACGAGTGAAATCCAACATCCAACCGAATTCCAGAATGAAATACTGGATGGCTTGCGGAGACGAACACAGTTTCTAGTGAGCTAGAGACTCTATCGCCATCGCAATACCTTGGCCCCCGCCAATGCACATCGTCATCAAGCCCAGTTTTTTACCGGTCCGACGCAGTTCGTAGATTGTTTTCACGGTCAGAATAGCGCCCGTTGCTCCGACGGGATGACCCAGCGCGATGGCACCACCATTGGGATTGAGTTTTGCGGGGTCAAAGCCCAGCTCATTGGCCACGGCGCAAGCTTGGGCGGCAAAGGCCTCATTGGATTCAATGACGTCAAAATCCTCTATCCGAAGGCCTGTGCGTTCCAGAAGACGACGCACGGCGGGAACCGGTCCAATCCCCATGCGTGTCGGGTCCACCCCGGCATGGGCATAGCCAACGATACGGGCCAGGGGGGTGCGGCTAGATTTCGCTGCCGCTTTTTCTGACATCAGCACCAAGGCTGCTGCCCCATCATTGATACCAGACGCATTGCCTGCTGTGACGGATCCGCCTTTCTGAAAAACGGGACGCAGGCTGGCCAATCCTTCAAGCGTCACATCGCGGCGGGCATGCTCGTCGATTTCAAAGGAAATGGTTTCGCGACGTGATTTCACCTCAATTGGGATGATCTGATCCTTGAAGTAACCCTTATCGATGGCGTTTATTGCGCGGCGGTGGCTTTCCACCGCAATCTGGTCCTGAGTCTCACGGGTGATCCCTTTATCCATTGCAACATTCTCTGCCGTCACACCCATATGTGCGCCGTCAAATGGGTCGCTTAAGACGCCGATCAGCATGTCGGTGAAGGCAAGGTCGCCCATCTTCTGACCGGTCCGTATGGATCTTGTGGCATGAGGCGCGCGGCTCATTGATTCTGCGCCGCCGACAAGCACGGTGGTTGCATCGCCCAGCATGATGGATTGGGCCCCGCTTATGATCGCTTGAAGTCCAGATCCGCACAGCCGGTTTAGTGTCAATGCAGGTGTATCCAATTTAACCCCTGCCGCCATAGAAACCGCGCGGGACAGATACATATCACGCGGTTCCGTATGGATGATGTTGCCAAAGACAGCCTGATCTATCTGTTCAGCCTCCAGACCGCTGCGGGCAATCGCTGCCTTGGCAACTTCCGCGCCTAGTTCAATTGGCGCAATGCCACTCAGGCTGCCATCGAAGGAACCGATAGCTGTGCGGGCTCCGCTGAGGATAACGACTGATTCTGCCATGATGGCCTCCTTAGGATATGTTTAGGGGCGGGGGTGGCAATGCTGTTGTTGCGCGTTACCGCCGTCGGTTTCACTTTATTGATGGCCTTTGCCGCCTTTTACAAAGCGGGAAATTGCTGCAACCATTTCTGGAGAGCCCCCCAGTTCGCCCTGGTAGTCGCGCTCAAGGTCTAATTGCGCGGCCAAACCGGATTCGCAGGCGGTGTTTACCAGTTGTTTTGTTCGTTTAATGGCATTCGGTGCCAGGCGTGCAATCCTTGTCGCTGTTTCCTGGACCTTTGCGTCTAACATGTCAGCTGCGTGAACCTGCCAGACCAGGCCCCATGCCATGGCCTCTTCAGCGGATATTTTATCCCCCAGCAGCATCGCCGCCAGCGCCCGGGTCCGGCCTGCAATGGTGGGCAGGAAATAGGTATTTCCCCCATCCGGCACCAAGGCAATTTGGGCAAAGGGTTCGTAGAAATAGGCAGTCTGGCTGGCCATCACGATGTCACAGGAAAGGGCGATACCGACTGATACCCCGGCACAAGGCCCATTGACGCGCGAGATTATCAACAAGCGGCTTCGTCGTAAGGCCAGAATGAGGGGGTTAAAGTGATGTTCAAGAACGGCATGCAGATCACAGCCTTCGTCAAGATTTACGGTTCCTAAGTCATAGCCTGTGCCAAAGGCGCGCCCGCTGCCTGTCAGAATGACGACCGTGACTTCTGGTATTTGTTCCAAGGATTGAAGGGCCGCAACCAATTCATCGGCGGTTTGATCGCGCAGGGCATTCAGCTTTTCTGGGCGGTTTACGCATATTGTGGCAATCGCCCCCTCAATCCCCACTGTTATGTCGTCATATGTCATGATGTTTCCGCTCATTGTTGTGCCAAACGCCAGTCAAGCTGTGGTAGCCTGTCAGCGCCGAAAAAGGATTCTCCTTTGAGAATGAAATAGGGGGATCCCCAAACCTTTTGCTCAACCGCCTGCTCATTGGCGGATGCCAATGCGTCGCGAGAGGTCTGTGCTGTCAGAAGGTCCTGCGCTTCGTCTGCAGGGATATTAAGGTCCATACAGATTTTGGTCAGCACCGCAGTGTCGCTGATATCCAGTCCCTGCCCAAAATGGGCCGCGAACACGCCAGCAGTGAAGTCTATTTCCAGTCCGGGATGGGCTTGTTGCAGGCCATAAAACAATCGGGCGGCAGAATGCGTTGATTTACCAAATGTCTGCGGCAGGACGAAGGGCACCCCATGAAACTCAGCGGATCTTTCTATGTCCTGGCGCATATAAAGGGCTTTTGGGCCGTCTTCCATTGGCGGTGTCATCTCAAAATGCTTGCGCGCCGTCCACAGAAGGAAGGGGTGCCAGACAACGGCACAATCATACTTTTGGGGCAGCGCGATAACGTCCTTCAGACAGCAATAGGCATAGGGTGATCCAAAATCGAAGAAAAAATCGACCCTATTGGTCATGATAACGTCCTCAAAACCGGAAAATGCCATAACCTGGATCACCTAATGGCGCGTTCAGCGCACTGGTGATTGCCATTCCCAGAGCGTTGCGGGTATCGACGGGGTCCAGGATGCCATCGTCCCAGATTTGGGATGTGGAATAATAGGCGGATAATTGTTCCATATAGGCCGCGCGCGTGGTTTCCCGCAGTTCGTCAAGCAGCACTTCATCGATCTCTTCGCCATTTCGGCGCATTTGGGCGATCTTGACATCCGCCAAGGTGTTGGTCGCCTGTTCACCGCCCATAACGCCGATCTGATGATTGGGCCAGGTGAACAGGAATCGCGCATCAAACGCACGGCCGCACATGCCATAATTGCCAGCCCCAAAGGACCCGTTGCACATAACGGTAAATTTAGGCACCCGGGAACAGGACTGTGCCATGATCATTTTTGCGCCGTCTTTGGTGATGCCAAGGCGCTCATACTCTTGACCGATCATGTATCCAGTGATGTTTTGAAGATAAACAAGCGGGGTTTTGTTCTGGTTACACAATTCCATGAAATGCGCGCCTTTCAGCGCTGAATCATTAAACAGGACACCATTGTTCCCCAGTATGCCGACTTTCCAGCCCCAAATATTGGCAAACCCACAAATCAGGGTCGTGCCATAATTGGGCTGATATTCATGGAACCGGCTGCCATCGACGATACGGGCGATTACCTCGCGAATGTCGAAGCCCTTTTTAATGTCATCGGGCAGAATGCCGTACAGCTCACTAGGATCGTAATAGGGCTCTACCGACTCTTCGCGTTGGCAATCCCATTTCTTGGGACGATCCCATTGTGCGACGATTTCGCGACCAATGGCGATGGCTTCATCCTCAGTATCAGCGGGATAATCACAGGTTCCACTGACGGAGGTATGCATGTCTGCGCCGCCCAGCTCTTCAACGCCAACCTCTTCGCCGGTTGCGGCCTTGACCAAAGGGGGTCCTCCCAGGAAGACAGCGCCTGTGCCGCGCACGATGACGTTATAATCCGACAATGCCGGGATGTATGCGCCACCCGCTGTGCATTGTCCAAAGACCAGTGATAGCTGTTTGATGCCCAGTTTCGACAATTGGCACTGGTTTCTGAAGATTCGGCCTGCCATATGACGATCGGGGAAAACTTCGGATTGCAGGGGCAGAAATCCACCCGCTGAATCGCACAAATGAATAACGGGGATGTGGTTCTCCAGGGCGATATCCAGACAACGGATGATCTTCTTAGCGGACAGCGGATACCAGGCCCCGCCTTTTACTGAAGAGTCATCTGCATGAATCAATACCTCCCGGCCAGAGACGATGCCCAATCCCGTGATGATGCTGGCCCCCGGGGCCTCCCCGCCATAGTCCATATTCCCTGCCAGGCTGGACAGTTCCAGGAAGGGAGTGCCGGGATCCAACAGCTTCTCGACACGTTCCCGTGGCAGCATTTTCCCCTGACGCGCCAACCGGGCCAGGTCACGTTCCGGACGGATATACCGTGCGGCATGTTGCTTTTCGCGAAAGGCTTCAACCAACTTGACGTTATGGGCGTACCGCTTGCGATATTCTGGGCTGGACGTGTTGATTGCCGATTGAATTCTACGCATCATCTGTCTCCATCATGGCAACCACCTCACCTTTTTCAAACGTCTCTCCCACCGTTTTCAGAACAGTGGCCAGGGTACCGTCGCGCGGTGCAATTAGGTTTGTTTGTAACTTCATGCTCTCAATTGTCAGGACGGTTTCGCCGCGCAACACTGTCGCGCCGGGCTCTTTCTCAATACTGATGACTGCTCCCGGCATGGGCGCGCGAATTGCGTCTGAACCCGCTGCCTCAACCTGGGCCGCGTCTCTGGGGTCAATGAAGTCCACGACCCAGTTTCGACCCTCTAAATGCAGGTAAACTGTGTTTCCATCGCGCGCTTGCCGATAGAAAATCTGCTTTCCGTCGATTTCGATTCGGCGCTCAGGTCCAACACCGCATTGTTCAATCAATGAGTGATCCTGTCCGCCGATATTGACGGACAGGGCAGGCCGCAGCTGTTTTAACATGAGGTCATGAGCGGTATCAAAAAGCTTGAGCTTCAATGTCATTGGATCAATTCCTCCAGGCGCCCATTGCGGCATAGGGATCGGGGGCCTCGAAAGCGAGTGTTCTAAATTCCCGGAATGTCAGGGCGGCGGCCAGAAGCACTTTGGCGACTGTTGCAGCATCATGCTCCGGTTCGTCCAGAGCAGCCTTATGCTCAATGACAAAATCCGTGTGCAACAGGGCTTCGGCAAAGGCTGGGTGCCCAATGACTCGGGCCAAGTAATTAATGTTCGTTTCGACGCCCAGTAAAATCGTTTCTGAAAGCGATTTGTTCATCGCAGTTGTTGCGGCCTCTCTGTCGCTGCCATGCACGACGAGTTTGGCGAGCATGGAATCAAAGTTCAGCGTGACGTCTTGACCTTCCAACAACCCATTTTCAAACCGGATGGCATCCCCGATTGGTGGATTGAACTGCAAAATTCTGCCTGTCGCTGGCATAAAGTCTCGTTCTGGCACTTCGGCACAGATACGGCATTCAATGGCATGACCGGCCACGGTGATTGCCTCTTGTCGCATGGGAAATGGGCGGCCCGCGGCGATTTCGATCTGCATCTGAACCAGGTCCAGACCTGTCACCATTTCTGTGACGGGGTGTTCAACCTGCAGCCGCGTGTTCATTTCCAGAAAATAGAACGTATTGTCTGGCGCCAGGATAAACTCAACCGTGCCCGCATTCAGATATTTTGCCGCTTTTGCCAGCCGGACGGCGGCATCACAGATTTGTTCCCGCAACGCGGGGGGCAGGTTGGCCGCCGGTGCTTCCTCAACAATTTTTTGGAAGCGGCGTTGGATGGAGCATTCACGCTCAAAGAGATGCACAGCCCCACCTGCGCCATCGCCAAAGACCTGCACTTCGATATGACGGGGGCGTTCAATATAGCGTTCTGCATAGATCGCGCTGTTAGCAAAATACCGTTGTGCCTCATTCATCGCCGTTTTGGCCAAAGATGCCAGGGTTTCGCGGGTCCGCACAATGCTCATTCCCTTGCCACCACCACCCGCGGAGGCTTTTATCAGCAGTGGGAATCCAATCTCTGATGCAGCTTCAACAAAGGTATCCAAATCGTCGCCTGCCTTCACAGAAGGGGCAATGGGGATATTGTGTTCACGTGCGAATTCCCGCGAACGGATCTTGTCCCCCATCAACTCTATCGCATCGGGCGTGGGACCAATGAAGGTCAAGCCAGCCTTTTTAACCTGGCGGGCAAAACCGCTGTTTTCAGATAGGAATCCATAGCCCGGATGGATCGCCTCAGCGCCTGATGTTTGTGCCGCTTGGATAATTTGTGCTCCGTCCAGATAGGCCGCGACGGGAGTCTCTCCATAAATCTCAATTGCTTCATCTGCCATTTGTACGAAACGGCTTCGCCGCTCACTTTGGTGATAGACTGCGACAGATGCGATACCAAGACGGTGCAGGGTATCTATGATTCGACAGGCAATCTCGCCCCGGTTG
>JARGPE010000108.1:0-304 GCA_029212835.1 Alphaproteobacteria bacterium
CCAAGATTGGGTTATACAATTAGGATGGGATGTGGCCTTAGATAGAGATCAAAGACAATGACCTACCTGAGCAATCATCAGATTCTGGCATCAAAAAACCTGCACGAAATGCGGAGCCTATTGGCGGACCTGACCAATACGGACCAGGTTGACCTCGCCGGTAGCGGTCGTGACGTTGATGCATCGCTAAAATTAGCAACTTTTGGCGATATCAATCTGTTTCATATTACATATGGCGACGTATCAACGCGCGTTCATGTCTATGAGCGCGATGAAGATGCCTTGATGATGTTCATCCTGACAG
>JARGPE010000108.1:314-6789 GCA_029212835.1 Alphaproteobacteria bacterium
TAAGCATCGTGGTACAGATTTTGATGTGTCATTGACACAAGGACTAATCCGTGACGCCCGTGCGCCTTTATCGGCATTGCAGGATAACTTTTCCAGCTTCGTGTTTTCGATTTCCAATGACATGCTGCAACGACATGCTCAGGCCCTTTTGGGAAATGCGGCGACATCACTTCCTCCCCAATTCGAGGCCAAACTTGACCTCAGCACCCCAGGGGGCGTGCATCTTCGAAATACAGTGCATTACATTGCCAGCGCGTTGGATGGACCGTTGCACATGCTCAATAATTCAATGGTGACGGACGGAATGAGGGACATGTTCCTGACACAGGTTCTAGGCCTTTTACCCAATTCCTATTCAGACTTATTACAGCGACGACCAGCAAGCGGTAATATTCTGCCATACCACGTAAAACGCGCCCGAGACTTCATTCATGCGCATGCAGATTCTGCGATTACACTAGAGCAACTGGCCAGCCAGGCTGGTTGCGGCTATCGGACGCTTCAGATTGCGTTCAATGACATTTTTGGCATGTCGCCCATGGCCTATGTCCGGCATATCCGGTTGAAACTGGCCCATGATGACCTACGTCGCGCCGATGACGACCTCAGTGTCCGTGATATTGCCTTGAAATGGGGATTTACCCATATGGGGGGGTTTTCAAAAGCCTATCAAAAACAGTTCGGTGTTTTGCCATCCTGGACCCGGCGCACACACGGCTGATATCGCGTCCCGACCCCAGGATTTCCCAGTGAATATCAGAAAAGCGCAGGCTTTATCGCTTAAGCGCAGAATTCTTTCTGTGTCCTCTCCCTGAACGTTGCTCCGTTAGAAATTGATGCCCTAAACAAAGATGGGGCTCAATATTCTGGCCAGCGGGATTGTGCTGGCAAAGGGGACTTTAAATGCGATCGTTCGTCAAACTGCAGCATCTGACATATGTCGGGCTGCTGTTGCTATTCGTGGCTACGTCAGGACTTCTATCCAATACGGCCCAGGCCAATCCGAATTGGAAATTCCTGAAAGGGCATGCAGAATGCGGTGGCGTCGACGCAAATGGCAAGCTTCAGCCCGCATGCGGCTTCACTAGGGCGACGAATGTCAGCAAGGCGCTTGGCACCTGCCCAAAAGGCTCCTTCTTCGATCTGGGCACTTGGTCCTGCTATACCTGCCCGGAAGGGTACAATCGTAACGCCCGGGGTGTTGAGAACGAAAAGGCCTGCGACAAGCCAGTCGGCGGTGCCATCAGAAGCTCCGCTACATTTCAGGGTAAAAAAGAATGCCCTGCCGGTGCTTTTATGGATGGCCGCAACGGCGGTGAATGCTGGTCATGCCCTGCTGGCTATGGCCGTACCGCAGCATCGGTCGACGCCCATAATGCCTGTGGCATGATTGGCAAGAAGGCCCGCACGGCAGTGTTCCAAGGCAGCGCCTGCCCAATCGAAGACTCCTTTACCGATCCGCGCAAGGGCGGCTACTGCTGGACCTGCCCGTATTTATTCAACCGCCCGGTCAAGGGTTACACCGGCAACACTGCCTGAAAAACGACCTTGGTTTTAAAACCGGCTATCAAAGAAGCGGCCCTGACCTGTGAAAAAGGTCAGTACTTCGACTTCATAGACGGCGGCACCTGCTGGACCTGCCCCGATGATTCCCGTCGCTCCGTCTTTAGCGTAAAGACGGCGAAAGCGTGCGAATACAAATCCTTCGTTTGGGCAACACCACAGCGCGATATGCCAGGCTTGTTTGGCCTTGGAAAAGGCGCGGAGGAAATGGCTGCTCAGTTGATCGCCAGCCGTACGGAAATTGATGCGGCAATCGAGAGAGCGGCCAAGAAAACCGGGCTGGACGTTGAAACGGTATCCAAGGCCGTTTGGAAGCTGATCGATGAAGAGCCCTGGAATAGCGCTCCGTTACATGCGGTGATGTTAGAGCAAGTGGCTATCGCTGCGAAAAAGCCGGTCGCCCAGCGCACCGCTGCAGAGAAGGGCTTTATTTCAAACCTAGAACAATACATCCAGTGGAACCGCCAGTTCATCGCCTACCAATCCAAGCAGGCGCATGAAACCTGGAAGACTGCGACTGCCGCTGTGCTTGCTGAACGGGGCAAGGACAATCTGGTCGCCCTCTATGGTGGTGTCATCACACCACCCGATTTCTCAGGAATTGTAGCCTCCAGTATTTCCGGGTCGGCGGGTGTTGGTATGATGACGGGTGCCTATTTGTCGGGCTTCGTCGCCGGCAAGTTTGCCTTCATCGCACCTTACACTGCGCAACTCGCGGAAAAAGCGGCAGGAGCTGCCGTCGGCACCTATATCACGACCGGTGGAAATGCAGCCTCAAGGCTCTTATCCGCCGCGTCGGGTCCGGTTGGTGTAGCGGTGAGCGTTGTCATCATCAGCGCCATGGAATTGGATAAATTCGTCAAGCTCGATGTGGCTGAAAGCAAGATCAACCAAGCCGTGGAGCTTTCGAATTTGCCGGTCGACTTAAATGTCTTCCTGCAACAAAAAGATGGTGAGGAGCAGCTCGGATATCACTGGAGCCTGCTGACCAGTGCCAGCACCAAGCCCAGCGCCGGGTTTAAGGCACGGATTGCAGCGCTTAAGGGAGGTACGGCTGGGTCAGACGACAGACCTATGCCGACGATCATTGGTGGCACCCTCCTTGGCACAACGCAAACAGCAGCCGCAGCGCCAGCAGAACCGCCGACCGCGTCCAAAGCACAGACGACAGCCTATATCAAAATGAACCAACAGACCGCCGAAACGATCCGGTTTGAACTCTCCGCCGCCCCAGGGCTGTGCGTCAGCAAATTGCACAAGCATTCCCAAGGCTTGGCTCTGCGGGATTGCGCCGACAAGGGAACGATGTGGATTCAACCGAATACCAGGAACAATACTCTGGTATTCGCGCAACGCTATTGCATCGTGGTTGATGGATCGAAGGCGGATGATCAGGTGCCGGTTCTGGTGACCGACTGCCAAGCCCCGTCAAATGCCAAGAATTGGCAACTGACGCGAGAGGGTATGGTGCAATCGCTACGCAGCAAGTTCTGCATGGCTGTTTCCGGAGCCCCGGCAATGGATGCCCCTATCGTGCTTCAGCGATGCGACAATACAAAAGGCCAAGTATGGCGTCCCTGGACGGCGACGAACTAATCGTCGCTGGAACCCAATGAAAACATGAATGTAAAGGTATCGACAGAGATGACGTTCGATCGCAGGACGGATCTATATGGTCTGGGGAAAAGTGCTGTTGTGGGGACAATGCTCTTCGCCGTGGCCGGATGCCAAACGCTGGATATGGGAAAGAATTCCCAACCAGCGACTGGCAGTTCGCCATCCTCCCTGATCGAAGGATCCTTGAACCAACCCAGCACGATTGATCGGTTAGTTCAGGAAAGCACCCAGGCATTGAGGGACAATGAGCTTGATAAAGCGTCCCAACTGATCAACCTGGCGCTGAAGATGGATATCACGAATCCAGACCTTCAGTTCCTGAATGGGCTGACCTACCATCTGATGGGCACCGCTGGTGATGCGTCAAAATTCGCCTTGGCGGAACAGGGATACAAGCAGGCTCTAAAATTCGATCAAGGCAATCTAGGTGCCCAATATCAGCTAGGATTGCTGTATATGGATCAACGCCGGTTTGGTCTGGCCCAGGGGTATTTTGCTGCGGTCGCCGTGCATTATGGGGATGACCCAACTGTCCTATACAATCTGGCCACAGCTTCTTATTACGCGCGCGATCCCAAAACTGCCGACGCTGCCCTTAAACATCTATTGGATATCGATCCGGATTCCTGGAACAAACCAGACGTCCTGAAAGCACGGGCCCTGTCGCTGTCTGCCATGGACGACCGCATCGGTGCCGCACACTATATGACTGCCTATCGCAAGGCAGTGACCAACGACAGCAGCGTTGTTGGATTGGAACAGCGCGTTCGCGGCTGGCAATCCTTCTACGACACGGATGCGAAAGTCCTTAAGGCACAGTTCAACAACGCCCAACCTTTCGACTCAACGAATTCTTACAGTGAAACCCCCGATGCCTTTGGCGGCGAGACGGAATATGTTCAGCCGCTGGTTACCCCCCCTGTCGATACTGTGATGGAGAATAACAATTTCACGGATTCAGGCATGGTTGTCGTTGATGTTGTGTTGATTGGGACGCAAGAGGATATCCGCGACTCCCGCGGTATCAATCTGCTGAATGGATTACAGCTTCAATTTGGCGACCCGCTGACGGGTACATCCGGGTTGGGTTACTCCAGCACCAAAACAAAGGATTACCTGGGCAACGGTCTGGAGGAAAGCACCCAGACCATCACGCGCATGATCTCCATTCCGGCGGTTACTTATTCGCTCAACATCGCCAATTCAGCGGACGCCAACAATCATGTATTGGCCAAGCCAAGCCTGGTGGCGCAATCCGGTGAGACATCAGAATTTTTCTCAGGTACAGAAATACTTGCCGCCGCCGTGTCTGGCGGTAACGGTGACAGCGTTTCCGTGCAAAAGGAAGTTGGTGTAAAGCTGGCCGTGACGCCAGAAATCTTGCCGAATGATATGCTAAGGCTGCATGTTGTAGCGGAACGGACCTTCCTGACCGATCCATCAAACTCCGTCGTGTTCGAATTCCGCCTGGACACCACCAAAACCAACGTGAATTCCACAGTTACGATGAAGTTCGACGAAACGCTGATCCTGGGCGGGCTAAGCGAGCGGGAAACCTCCAAATCCGCTGATGGCGTACCGGGATTAATGGACATACCCGGGCTTAATCTTCTGTTCTCCCAGCGCGTTCAGCGCGAGTTTGAACGATCCGTTCTGATCCTGATCACACCGCGCCGACCACAATATACGCGCCAAGCACCAGAGGATCGCGGCGCGATCGAACAGCGACTGTCCGGCCTGGAACGTGACATCGAGCGGCTGGAGCAACGCAACAAGGATTGGTACACACCACAACCAACCTTTAATGAAATTCTGGGCGATCTGCGGAGCCGGGAATTTTTCGAAGAGTTCCGCAGCGGTGATATCAGCATTCAGTCATGGCAAAATGACGAGAATGACCAAAAACATATCGCGATGATTCAAGAAAAATTCATGCGCAATTAAGGGGCAGAGTTGCGTCTAAAACAGCAGGAGACGCTACGTGACATACCGTTTTCAGGGCCTTCGCGGGTTCGCCCTAGCCGCATTTCTTTTGCTTGCCCCCTTTCCCGCAACAGCCCAATCCGCTGACCCGGCGGGTTGGACACCCTTGCCTGGCAGTGCTGCTGACATTTCGATCAACGGCGATGGCCAGGCCTATGCCGTTGGCTTCGACGGAAAACCCTGGCGCTGGGATCGGGTCGAACAGCGTTGGCGGGGCATGTCGGGAAAATTCGTGCGTATCTCCGCAGCAGAGGACAATCGGCCCTGGGCGATTGATGGCGAGGGCACTGTCTTTCGCTACAATGGCCTATGGTGGGAAAACAAAGAGACCGACGTCGCCGATGTGGCCGCGGACCGTTCCGGCAGAGTCTATATCACAAAGACTGACGGCACGGTCCATCAATGGATCGCAACGCGCAGCGAGTGGCGCCCCTTGGATAGTCCCATTGATGGCAAACCCTGGCGGATATCCCTGGACGGCGATGGCCTGCCCTGGATCGTCACCACATCGGGCGCAATCCGATCCTTCGATGGAAAGGCCTGGGCGATCCTGCCCGGACGCGCGCGCGACATCGCCCTGGGTGGCACAAACACTGTGGCTATCGCCGATGGTGAGGGACTGGTCCGTCTGTTCGATACAGCAAAGCGCCGATGGACCATCGTTGCCGGAGTAACAAACATCGTTTCTGTCGCGGTCACGCCTGATGATGGACTCTGGGCCATAAAACAATCAGGTGCCATCCTGGCCACTCAATTGCTGATCTCAGACATTGAAGAAGCACAAGAAGAGCAAGCGCCAGAGGCAAAAGCTCTGGATATGGAAGCGCCGATGAACGCGGCCCCCCCCGCTTCCGCACCACCGGCTATCGCACCACCAGTCTCCGCCCCCTCCTCCCAGGCATCACCCGCCACCGCACAAACAGTAACGGCATCCACTGTCGATGCCGCACCCGTCGTGCCGCAGCCACCGACCGAGCCACGGCAGCAGAGAAGCACTGAAAATCCCGCAAGCAATGATGCGGCCTCTGTCACCACGAATGAAGACATCACCTTCACAAATACGCGCAAGACCGCATCCATGCTGGCCATTGGCAAGGATGGTAGTGTCTTTGGTCTCGACGCGGCTGGGGGTGTTCTGCGCTGGTCCAACACCCGCCAATCCTTCGAAAGCTTCCCAGGTAGTTTGGTTCGTATCGCGGTTGATCCACAGGGCAATCCCTGGGGGATTTCGGCTTTAGGGCGCGTGTTCCGGCATACCGGGACAGTCTGGCGGCAAATCGCCGGTGCGACGGCATCTGATATTGCGATTGGC
>JARGPE010000108.1:6799-13654 GCA_029212835.1 Alphaproteobacteria bacterium
ATTGGCGGCTCCGGAACGGTGATGATCACCCAGGCTGACAGCACCCTGCTGAAGCTGAATGAGGCAGGGACCCAGTTCACCCGTATCCCCGGCAATGGCAGCATAATTGCCGTCGGGCCTGAGGACGTACCCTGGACGATCCGTACCGACAATCTGGTACAGCGCTGCGATACCTCGCCCTGTACCATCCTAAGGCAGAAGGCAAACAGCATCGGCGTTGGTCCGGATGGCAGTGTCTGGATCGTCTCGGATCGGGATCTACTGATGCGCTTGAAAGAAGACGGTACATCATTTGAGACGGTTCGGGTGCCTGGTCATGTCTCATCGAAAGTTGCTGTTGGGCCCAATGGCTTTCCATGGCTGGTAAGCAATGCACAGTTGGTACTGGCATCAAAGTTCTTCGAGAGGGATGAATCCAGAGATCGTGTTATCGCGGCATCGACTGGCGGCGATACGCAGGGCACCGGCGAAACATCATCCGTTGCCAGTGTTTCCAGCTTCACCTTTTCAAAGAATATGCGGTTTGAGACCGTAAATTCGGATTTCTTTTCTTTAAGTACATTTGTTGTACTCGAAACTGGGGCCGACGGGGTGGTTTACGGAAATCAGTCGAGTACTATTGGGGCCTTTAACACCAAAACAAACGCTTTCTCTGAGAAATCCACCGGCTTCAGCAGTAATAATTATAACGTCAAAAAATTCAGCGTCGCCTCCAACGCAGATGTCTGGGCTTATATCATGACGTATTATCAAGAAGAAAAACTCGTCCGTGACCGTAATGGCAGCATAAAAGAATACACGCCAAATAATCTAAACATCGAGGGTTTAACAATCGGTCCAGACGACACCGTCTATGCGATCTTCAGACCAGGCTCAACCAGCAACTATTTCCTTTATACTAAAGCGCCAAACTCGGAGACATTCACAAAATTCAGCAATGACAATTCAATTCTGGATGTCGGAGTCGGACCTGGGGACGATATCTGGATCGTGGATCAATCAAATTTCGTCTATCAATGGACGGGCAAAAAGTTTGAAAAGCGTCCCGCCGGCGGACAAAAGGCAACGGCAGTTTCCGTTGGCTTGGATGGAACCGTTTATATCTCAGAGAATGACAGCAACGGAACATTGCGAAAATGGAACGCCGCGAACCAGAGCTTTGATGCCGTCAATAACATTTCAACCCAATCTTTTACCGTCGACGAAGACGGACGCCCCTGGGTCTCCACCGACAGCACCCCAACCGTAAAGCGCGCTCGCTAACAATTTTAACAGCAGATCTGACCTAAAATCCGATTTTGACCACCCTGCCTGCCGTGATCCGTTCTAGGACGACCTGTTATGATTAGAGTTTTGAGAAATGCCGCACGACATTTTCTAAAAGACGGGATATGCCATTATCGTAATTGTTGCAGGGCAAGCTACCGCAAAAGGTGATCGATCCAACGGAAAACACCGCGCCACCAGAAGGCGTGTTAAAATAGACGATGTCCGACCGGATCAAGTCTGCGGGTGGGTCCCCGGTTGTCGTGCTGACATGGGTCAACATTTCCTCTGGTGCCACGACATACGTTGAGGCATGCGCTTCGGACTTTGCCACAATAATCGCAGTCTCTGGTGACCCCAACAGGGGATCATAACGATCCAATTCATATCCAGCCGCACCACTGCCCGACAAGCCCTCATCCCCTAAAGTATCGTCATCAATGCCCTCAAACATCCATGCCAAATCATCGCGATAGGAATCCTGCGTACGGCGATAATAAGACCCGTTAAAGGTCCCTTGCGCAGAAAACCCGACACCGGTCAGAATCTGTGGTGGCCGACCATTGCGCCGCCACAATCCACCATATTGACCATCCAGGGCATTGTAATATTCACCCGGTTGCGTTGCCCATGTTCTGATGCCCCCTTCATTGCGTCGAATCTCAGCGATCCCAGGAATGGTATCTGACACCGCAATCCGCCAATAAAAACCGTTCCCGCCCAGATAACAGAGGTTTCCACCGTGATCGGTATATCCCTGAAACGCATCAAGAGAGCGTTCCGTATGGTATTCAGGATGGGTGCAGGTCAATACGGTCTGATAGGGCTTTAGGGCGTCAGGCCCATCGCGCTCCAGCTGATGATCGGTGACAACATCAAAATCCAGCCCCTTGCTTTCCAGCCAGGACCACAGATGGCTGTCTGCCTGATAGTGCCGCAAACCTGACCCACACCGGGGTGCGAGCAGTGTAAGGTAACCTGATCGCAGGTTTATCAACGGTCTGCGCCAGGAACACAGACTGATGCCAGATCCATCGGGATGTAGATTATAGCTGGACTGACTGAACTGACTCTGGCGCTCTGGATTATACGGATAGGCGCCCCATTCCTTCATCCGCTGCTCAATAGCCGGGCCATAATCATATCGGCCGTTATTCCCATACATCACATAAGTATAAGTAGGAATAACAACACAAATCGATGCGCGAGGATGCCCTAGAGGCGCAGCAACGAAGAAGGGAACAAAGTCCGTATCCTCACCACAGTGCAGCCGCATGGCATAATTTCCACTTTTCAGATCCGGCGGTATCTCAAAGACAAAGTCGTCTTCCCAACCGCAATCGTAACAATCATCTTCATGGAAATGGATCGCCGCATAATCCTGTGGCGCATGACGCCAGCACATTTCACGACCCCGCCAGCCAGTGCTGGTGGCACCCCGTGTCGGCATATTGATTAACGTACCATGCAACCCATTGGGACCAATATCAGTGATTTTGTCCGTATCAATACCATCTGAAAAATCCCATGCAGCAAGGCATCTCCCCACTAAGGTCTCACTGAATGGATCGTCCCACGCTTCCATATTCGAAAATACTCTAGGGGCTTCCAATCGACCATTGAACAGGTTTTCCGGTGCCACATCACCATTCCAAGCGGCAATCGTAATACGCGACATATCTGAAAGTTTCAGTGGCTGGCTGGAAGACAGCCTGCCAAAGACAGTTTTCACATTTGCCGTTTCGCGCGCATCCACAAACATCAACTTGGCATTACCGGTCATGAAATCGACCGTCGCCGTGAAACGATACCAATGACGCAGGCGTGGCTGTGTCTTAATACAGATTCGATCAGTCTGCCTTTCGCGGGTTAAGACGAGCGCTGGACCATCACGATCAAGAGAGAGTTCCAGACGTGTCCCCGTTGCTGGATCACCAATCGCCAACAGAGTTTGGCGATCACGATCCAATAAAAAGGGACATACCATCACAGCAAAAGTTAACCGCTGATGTTCCGCGGCATGATTAAGTGGCACCACAGCATAAGACCCCAGCGCATAATCCTGAAAGCGCGAGGGATAGCTGCCATTGCAGACCGCATCGACTTCTTCATGAATGATACCGGGGCCATCCGGGTTCGGATCGGCTGATATGATCCGAACCAACTGAACATCATAGGAGGTCGTATGAACAGAGCTCACTTTGAAGCCTAGGCTTTCGCCAGGACGGGCAGCCAATTCATTGGCATAGCCGATTAGCGGGATCATCCTTTCACCGCCCCAGCCGCCAGACCGCGAATGAAAAACCGACTTAAGAAGGTGAACATCACAAATAGTGGCAGAGCAATGAGTGTGGACCCAGCCATTAATTCACCCCACCGCAATTCGTACAATCCCACCATCGTATCCAGACCGACCGGCAGTGTTTTGTTAATGTCGCTGCTGATCATAACCAACGCGAAGACATAGTCGGTCCAAGACAGCAGGAAGGCGAAAATCGCGACCGTCACGATCCCTGGTAAAGTCAGGGGCAAAACAACCAGAATGAATGCCTTTAACCGCGAACATCCATCGACCATGGCGGCTTCTTCAACATCTGTCGGGATCTGTTTGAAAAAGCCCCATAACAGCCAGACCCCTAGCGGAAGGGCCAAGGTCGTGTGTGAAATAATCAGCGACAACAAAGTGTCTGGAATGCCGATCTGCACGAATAATGTTGCCAGCGGTATCGCCAGCAATAGGGGTGGGAACATATAGGCATAGAGCATCGTACCAATGACGAGACTTTTGCCCCGAAATTGCAGTCGGGTGACCGAATACGCGATCAGGACAGACAGGATGATTGTCACCACCACTGTACCGGAGGCCACAATGACGGAATTCATGAACCATGTCGGGTAGTCTGTCAGTTCCAGCAACGTTGAAAAGTTTTCCAACGTAAACGGCGATGGAACGAAATCGATAGAACTGTAGATGGTCTGGGGATCACGGAAGCTGGTATTGATCATCCAGTAAACCGGGAACACGGAATACACGACCATGCATAACAGCAATAGCCAGTAGATTGTTCGAGAAATCGGCTTAGACATCGTCGATCAATCCTTCTGTTCTAGAGGGAAAAAGTGGAAGTACAAAAGGATGATGGCCGACAGAATCAGGAAGGATATGGACGACACAGCCGCCCCCAGGCCGACGTCATACATCTCAAACGCCAGCCGATAAGAGAAGACCGGCAATTGCTCTGTCGCATGCTGCGGACCGCCTTGAGTCATCAGCCAGATGATATCGAATTTGTTGAACATCCAGATCGCCCGCAGAAGCAGAACAACCAGCAGAACCGAGCGAAGCTGTGGCAGGGTCACATGCCAGAACCGCTGCCACGGACCCGCGCCATCAATCCGCGCCGCCTCGTACAGCTCTTCTGGAATTGATTGAAGTCCCGCGAGACATGTCAGGGTCACAAACGGAGTCCAGATCCAGACGCTGATGATAACAACCGTCAGCATGGCTAGGACCGGGTCCTCCCCCCAGGGGATATAGTCATATCCAAAGAATTTAGCCGCCACCGTCAGAATCCCAACTGACCCGTCCAGCATCCAGCGAAAGGTCAAAGCGACAACGACAGTCGGCAAGAGATAGGGCAGAACCGCAAGGCCCCGAATGACCGGCATGCCAGGGAATTCCCGCGCCAGTAAAAGGGCAAAGGCAATTCCCAGGACAATTTGAAGAAATATCGTAAGGCCAGCAAAGATAACCCCGCGCCCCAGAGCCTGCCAGAATTCCGGCATAGCCAAAACTTTTGTATAGTTCGCAAACCAGACCCATTCTGGCTCAGAGACCAAAGACTCCCGATGCTGGAAGCTTAGCTCCAAGGCATAGAATGCCGGATAGAGAACCAGCACGGCGGTAAAAGCCAAAGCAAGAAACAAAATTACATAGATGATGCGATTACTGGGCATAGGGATAGGTCCCGTATAGGTCCGATCGGACAATCCTGATGGTTGCGCGGAGGTGCCGGGTGCTTAACTGCAACCGACACCTCCTGCTTCCTTAAGAGGTTATGACTTTACGAATCTTGGCCGCAGCCGCCTTCACGCTGTCTTCACCAGACAATCCATTCAGAATGCGATCCTGAAGCATTTCCGGCAGGGCATAGGATCGGAAGACCTTACCCGCACGCACATCAGGCTCAGGCCCTTCTGTATCAATCGACCGAATGATGACATCAGGGTCATTCAACACCCGCTTCTGCATCGCAATAATATCTGCGAAAGTTTCCAGCGCCGGATGCGCCAGCCAACGAGGATCTTCATAGATGTCCAGACGGGTTGGCTGATAATGCACAGGAGAACTATGCAGGAAGTTGATCAGATGCTCGTCAGAGAACCATTCTAGGAATTTCAACGCCTCGTCTGTCATCGCTGTGTCAAGGACAACCCAGCCATCATAGCCATGATTAACTGCAAACTTCTTGCCGTCTTTTGATGGGAACAGGAATGAAGAAACCTGCTGTGCCTTGTCCGGCATCGTCATATTCATCTGATCGATCAGACGACCGGTTCCAGGCGTATGGGAGATAATCCCTCCCTGGAAGTCCCCGACCAGATTAGCCCAGCCAGCCTGCATTGGCGATGGGGGCATATACTGAGTAAGGTCTGCCATGAAGTCGACATATTCCGCCGCTTTGGGCAGAATTTCTGGCGAATCCAATACGACATTCCAATTATCATCAAACAGCTTAACGCCATTTGCCCACATATACCCAAAGGCCGTGTAGTTCGTCGCGCCATTGCTGCCAATCGGGTGGACAACGCCACTTGGCAATTGACCTTCACCGGTCCCAGTCACGCTGGCAAGGTTCCCCATATACTGGTCCCAGTTCTGGGGCTCTGACAGGTTTTTCGCGGCGTATAAATCTTTCCGGTAGTTGATCCAGCACAGATTGTAATCGTATGGGTACCAGAAATTATCACCGTTAACAGGGTAGAGAATCTTGGGACCCCATTCGTATTTCTTGATGATGCTGTTCAGCGGAACGATTTTCTTTTCATTCGCCAATAACAGAACATCACCAAAGAAGCTTAATGTCCCGATATCATAGGGCCGACCGGATTGGATGGATGTTTGCAGCTTCTCAAAAGCCTTACCACCGGGAACGCTGTCCATCTGGACCTTGATGCCGGTTTCTTTTTCATACTGCGCAGCAGCAAACCGCATCGCCCTTACGCTGTCGGCACTGGGTTCTGCATTCAGGAAACGGATGGTTTTATCCGCAGCAAGAACATTTGGCGCAGACAAGGCAAAGGGGACCATGGACGCGGCGCCCAATCCCTTAACCACTGTCCGTCGTGAAATGCCATTCCCCATCACTTTTTTAGCGGACCGTGGCAAGTTTGTATCCTTTGTATCAGCCATGATTCTCCTCCTTCCGACCGTTAGGTCTCCCTTTATGAACCCGTTGTCCCAATTGACTTCAGGGTCTTCCCAGTCGCCAAGTCGAAGAAATGACAGCGACCATTCCCCAATTGCATCCCAACGTGATCACCGCGTGTGATCTGGTCGTTGCGAGCAATCAAAACACGAAGAGACGT
>JARGPE010000109.1:0-8335 GCA_029212835.1 Alphaproteobacteria bacterium
ACATTGTTGTTTTTGATTTTCACTGGATTTGCCATCTTTCTGGTGATTGTCGCAACATCTTTGTTCTCCATTCTGTTTTCCATTTTGGGGATTTGATATGGCACAGAATGAGAAAAACTCTGCCCGCGATGATGATCCAATTGCCATTCGAATTCAGGGTATCAAAACTCAATTCGGCACGCAGGTGATCCATGATGGTTTAAGTTTGGATGTAAAGCGGGGCGAGGTCATCGGCGTCGTTGGCGGGTCTGGCACTGGAAAATCTGTACTGTTGCGCGAAATTGTTGGATTGCAGCGTCCCAGTGGTGGGACGATAGAATTACTGGGGACCGATGTCTGGGGGGCCAGCCTGGAAGAGCGCAATCGCTTGCGTACTCGGATCGGTGTATTGTTTCAGGACGGTGCCTTGTTCTCATCCCTCACTGTGGCAGAGAATATCCAAGTTCCCATGCGCGAACATTTGACCCTGTCGCAGACATTGATGGATGAACTGGCTGCGCTGAAGATAAAAATGGTTGGCTTGTCACCAGAGGCAGGCAGCAAACTGCCATCACAGTTGTCAGGGGGGATGCGCAAGCGGGCCGGGTTGGCCCGAGCCCTGGCGCTGGATCCTGACGTGGTCTTCCTGGATGAGCCAACGGCGGGGCTGGACCCGATAGGGGCTGCGGCCTTTGATGAACTAATCCGGTCCTTACAGGGCAGTTTGGGACTAACAGTCTTCATGGTCACCCATGATCTGGACAGTCTGGCGGCGATTTGTGATCGCATCGCGGCACTTGTGGACAAAAAGGTGACTGTCGGTACGATGGCACAGCTGATGGAATCAGATAATCCGTGGCTGCAAGAATATTTCCATGGGCCACGCGCACGGGCGGCTTCTGGAATGGCTGCGGAATAGGGGATCTTCGAGACTATGGAAACACGCGCTAGTTTCGTCCTTGTTGGTGCATTCGTGCTGTCATTCTTCATTGCGGTGATTGCTGCTGTGGTTTGGCTGGCGGGTCTGGAATTGAATTCTGACACGACACGCTATGACGTTTTCTTTAAGGGGTCAGTGACCGGCCTGTCGGTAGGCAGTCCCGTTCGATATAATGGTATTCCAATTGGCAGCATCAGCAGCTTGCGCATATCACCGGATCGGTTCGGCGAAGTGCAGGTCGTCATCGATGTGCCAAAAGATACTCCGATCCGTGAAGATGCTGTGGCCCGATTGGAAACGCAGGGTATCACGGGCGTTGGCTTCATTGAAATCAATGGTGGGACAGAATCGGCCCCGCCCTTAACTGCGAAGCTAGGGCAAGAGCGACCTGAAATTAGGTCAGATAAATCAGCTCTGCAGCAGGTCTTTGAAAACGCCCCGGAAATCATGAGCAACTTGAAGGCGGTTTCAGAACAGGCAGCAAAGTTGCTGAATGACGAGAATATCGCCCATTTGCAGGGAACCATTGCCAATATCGATAAATTCTCAGGTGCATTGTCAGACAGTTCCGAAGATGTCGCGGCCCTGCTGCAACAAGGGGCCGGCGCAATGGAACAATTCAAGCGCGTCGCTGTGGAGGGTGAGCGCCTTGTCGCCGCCTTTGCTGATCGGTCAGAAGGCATTGCAGGGGCAGCAGAGGAAACGATTCAGGATTTGAGCGGCTTTGCCAAGAAACTGAACGATTTAGCCGTTCAGGCGACTCCCATTCTGGAGAATGCCAACCAGACGGTGCAAAACTTCTCCGCTGTTGGGGATGATATCCGTGGACAGGTAAAGAAAGTTTCTGATCAATTGTCTGGAACAATTGATCGTTTGGATGGAACCATAGGGCAGACAGATAACCGTATCGCCGCCTTAATGGGTCAGGCGCAATCCTCCCTTAAAAATGCGGATGTGATGATGTCTACGGCAACGGGTCGGATTGATTCTGTTGCGGATTCCGCAGAGGACACTTTGGGAGAGTATAAGGGGCTTGCTCAGACCATGGCGCCGATGGTGACCAGTGTTGCTTCAGACACGACAAAGGCTGTGAAAGATTTCAGCGCGATATCCGGTGAGTTGAAGTCTGCTGCCGTTAACATCGCCGCAGCGGCAGATGAAGCGCGTTTGCTGATTAAGGAAAACCGCGATCCTGTAACGAATTTCACCAGCAATGGCTTGTTTGAATTCACTCAATTGCTTTCAGAGATGCGGGTGCTGGTTTCTTCACTCAGCCGCATCACCAATCAGATCGAACGAGATCCCGCACAATTCTTCTTCGGCGATTCTCAGCAGGGATATGAGGTACAATGACCGGTTTTGAGATGGAACCATCGCAGCAAAACTTGGCAACGCGCCGCAAGGTCATGCTGGATATGGGACGGTTGACAGTCGCATTGATGGCGACAACGGCACTGGCAGGATGTTCGTTAAAACTGCCGGGCAGTGGTGATCCACCCCGGATCTATGTACTGACGCCAAAGAGCACGTTTAACGATGATATCCCGGAAGTCAGGTGGCAGTTGTTGGTTGAAGCCCCCCAGGCCGCAGCCGGGATTGCCAGCGCACGGATCGCATTGCGTAGATCCCCTATCGAGATTGAGTATTTCGCGCGCTCAGCCTGGACTGACAGTGCGCCCAAAATGATTCAAACACTGCTGATCGAGAGCTTTGAGAACAGCCGGAAGATTGTATCAGTTGGTCGTCAGTCGATTGGGCTTCGGTCTGATTTTGTCCTGAAGACGGATTTACGAGAGTTTCAGGCTGAATATGTGGATGAACATGGTGTTCCCTTGCCAGACGGGTCTCCCCCCAATATCCGCATACGCATGAATGCAAAACTGGTGATGATGCCCAAACGAGTTATCGCCGGTTCCAAGACGTTTGAATATGTCATTCCCGCCCCTGGTCCAACGATGAATCAAATCGTTGAAGGCTTTGATGAGACTTTGGGCAAGATTCTGAAGCGACTAGTCATTTGGTCGCTTGAAGAAGGCCAACGGCTATACGAAAAAGATGAAACGGCGTCTTAAGCCAACCATCTGACACAGGATTCGATCATGACCCATGTATTTCATCGCAGCTGTGGTGCGTTGCCTCCGACTGCCGTTAAAGGGGACGGTTGCTACATTATTGATTCATCCGGCAAGCGCTACCTGGATGCGTCCGGGGGGGCTGCTGTCAGTTGTTTGGGACATTCCCATCCTCGTGTGATCCAGGCGATGAAGGATCAGATGGATGCCATTTCCTTCGCCCATACCGGCTTTTTTACAAATGAGCCACTGGAAGAATTGGCTGATTTTCTGACGTCGCGTGCGCCAGATGGATTGGATTATGCCTATTTTGTATCCGGTGGGTCTGAGGCGGTGGAAACCGCGCTGAAGCTGGCTCATCAATATTTTTGGGAGAAGGGTGAGGGGCATCGCAACCATTATATTGCGCGTCGCCAAAGCTATCACGGTAATACAATGGGAGCCCTGGCGGTCGGTGGTAATATGTGGCGTCGGGAGCAGTTTGCTCCGATCCTGATCGATGTGGATCATGTCGCCCCGTGCTATGCCTACCGGGATCAACGGGCGGATGAGAGTTTGGAAGCTTATGGGCTACGTGTCGCCAATGAGTTGGAAACCCGCCTGCTGGAAGTCGGCCCTGAAAATGTCATCGCCTTTGTTGCGGAACCTGTTGGGGGGGCGACCTCTGGTGCCCTGGTGCCCGCTCCTGGTTATCTGAAACGCATTCGCGAGATCTGTACGCAGTATGGCATCCTGCTGATTCTGGACGAGGTTATGTGCGGTATGGGCCGCACGGGGGCCTTGTTCACGTGCTCTCAAGAGGGTGTCGCCCCCGATATACTGGCAATTGCCAAGGGGCTTGGCGCTGGCTATCAGCCGATTGGCGCGACGCTTTGTTCAGCGGAAATCTATAACACGATCCGGGACGGGTCTGGATTTTTCCAGCACGGTCACACCTATATGGGCCACCCGGTTGCGGCGGCGGCATCCTTGGCTGTCCAGAAGACGATTGAGGAAGAAAACCTGCTGGAGAATGTCAACAAACGCGGCGTGCAATTGATGGGCCGCCTGCAAGCGCGCTTTGGCAATCATCCCCTGGTCGGGGACATTCGTGGGCGCGGTCTATTCCTAGCGCTGGAATTGGTCGCTGATCGCAGCAGCAAGGAACCCTTGGACCCCGCATTGAAGATTCACCTGGCGATCAAGAAGCATGCGATGGCGCGTGGGTTGATGTGCTATCCGGGCGGTGGGACAATTGACGGAAAACGGGGCAATCATGTGCTTTTGGCTCCGCCTTTTATCATCGAGGATACTCATATCGACGAGATTGTTGAGAAATTGGGGGCGTCGGTGGATGCGGCCTTGGCTGATGCCGGGCTTGCTTGATCGATGACAGATGCCAATGGGACAAATACCCCTTTGATCCTGGCCGTGGCACCTAATGGTGCCCGGAAGACTAAGGCAGACCATCCTGCCTTGCCAATGACTGCTGACGAAATAGGCCAGACTGCGGCCGCCTGTCGGGAGGTCGGGGCAGTGATGATCCATTTGCATGTTCGCACGGCAGAAGGCGTCCATACGCTGGATGCGGGTTTGTACCGGGATGCCATAGCTGCTGTTCGGCGGGAGGCCGGGGCAGATTTCATTGTTCAGGTCACGTCGGAAGCGGTGGGTCTGTACAAACCGGACGAACAACGCGCCATGGTAAAATCTGTCCGGCCAGAGGCGGTGTCTCTTGCTATTCGGGAGCTTTGTGCAACGCCGCAGGATGAGCCAGAGTTTGCCGCCTTCACGGCCTGGATGGCCCAGGAATCCATTCATCCACAGTATATTCTTTATGATGCAGCAGATGTTGCACGCTTTGCAGATTTACAGCGACGGGGAGTCCTTTCTGCGGATGGCGACTTTGTCTTGTATGTGTTGGGGCGATACAGCAAATCACTGACATCCGAACCTTCGGATTTGCTGCCATTTTTGACAATGGCACAGGCTGAGGCTCTAGTGAATCCCTGGGCAATCTGTGCCTTTGGACCTAAAGAGGCCGCCTGCGGATTGACCGCTGCGGCGTTGGGTGGGCATTGTCGTTTGGGATTTGAAAACAATCTGAGGCTTGCGAATGGAGAGATCGCATCCGACAATGCGCATCTGATCGCGCAAGTCGCGGATCAAGCCGCGTTGGTGGGACGTGTTCTTGCCGATGAAAGCAGCGCTAGACTGGCACTTGGTATGAAATGAGGGAAGCAATGATAAGACTTAAATCGGTGGGCGCGGCCCTTATTTTGGGCCTGACGCTGATTGGCGGTCCTGCTGTCGCACAAACAGCGAATACCAGCAGCATAGAATTATCCTTGCCTGGCGCGCAAGAGCGCCTGTTGATTGGCGGCGGATTGCCTTTCGGATTGTATTTTCCATTGGCAGGAACATTGTGCCGATTGGTTGAAACTGCTGACAATCCCTCCCTTTGCGCAGTCGCCACCTTGGCTGATAGCGATGCGGCAATAGCGGCATTGGAGGATGGGTCGCTGCCCTTTGCCCTGGTGCAAAGTGATTGGCTGTACCATGCCGTGCGCGGCAGCAGTCGATATCAGGAAGCCGGTCCAGCGCAGGGCCTGCGCTCCGTCGCGGCATTCTACACGGAGGCTTTTACTGTCTTTGCCAAGGCGACAGGCTCAATTTCTAAGATCAGTGATCTGGCTGGCAAGCGTGTCAGTGTTGGTGCTGAAACAAGTTATCGGGGAATTCTGGCCAATGTTGCGCTGGCAACGGCTGGTCTGGATCGTGATGACTTGGCGGAAGCCACCGACGAACCGGTTGTTACTGCGATCGAGCGTTTGTGTGATGGTCAGACCGATGCGGTCGTTGTTATGGCGGTACATCCCGCTGAATATCTGACAGCAGCAGGACGCCGATGTGGCATTACGCCTTTGTCTTTCAGTGATTCAGAAGTTGCTGATTTGCTGGGCGACCTGCCCGGATATGCCTCCGTCGTGATCCCGGCCCGGACCTATCCAGGTCAGGCGGTTCCCGTGAAAACGGTTGGACTTCGTCCGATTCTGGTAACCACGGTCGATGTGGATGAAGAGGTTGTTGGCGCTTTGACTACTGCGATTGCCCGAGGGCTGACACGGTTGAATGAAGCGCATCCAGCATTTTCTACCATCCGGATTGAAGACCTTACCAGCGCTGCGCTGTTTGCCCCTATGCACCCCGCCGCAGCTAAGGCTTTGGGGATTACCGCAAAGTAGATGGAATAACATGCATGAATTTTGTGCATTGTTGACGCCTTTGTTTCGGGTGGGCATGATATAGGACAATTAATAATAATGCTGCTTGAAATAAGTCCCACGTAAAGTGGACAGGAATAAGCAGATAAGGAACAGGGTGACACGGTATTCGGGAAAAGTGCTCTTAATGGCAGAGATATGCCGGGCAGCGACCTGCAATGGACCGTATGTGGGGTTTCAGGTGTTAGAGTTCTGAATTTGGCAAAATGATATGTGTCGCAAAATTTTTGCGATCAAGGTTGTTTTGTCTTTGCGATATGCACTCTCGTGAGTTTGTGGTCTTTGCCAGGGACAAATAAGGAAGACTAAAAATAACTGGCCAGTGATTGCGGTGTTAGTGCGTTATGAGAGCTTCCGTCGCGTCAACGCATGATTAGTGGCGAAGCAATTGTTAACAGAAGGGAGAGTAAAATGATTATCAAGAAAATGGGCCTCACGGCCGCCTTTCTCGGGGCAGCCCTATTTTCCTCTGCTGCGGTGGCGGAAACAAATATTGTGATCGGGACCGGCGGTGAAACCGGTGTGTACTATCAGGTTGGTGGCGCAATTTGCCGTTTGGTGAACCGTGGCACGGCGGAACATGACATTAAATGCACCCATACAACAGGGGGCTCTGTCGCTAACATCAACGGTATCCGTAATGGTGATCTGGATTTGGGTGTTGCCCAGTCCGACTGGCAGTATCATGCCTATTATGGTGATACCCCTGACAAGTTTCCTGACGGCGCATTCAAAGAGCTGCGCGCTGTTTTCTCCGTGCATCCGGAGCCTTTCACCGTGGTTGCCCGTGCCGATTCCGGTATCAAGACCTTTGAAGATTTGGTCGGCAAGCGCGTGAATGTTGGCGATCCTGGTTCGGGAGCGCGCGCGACAATGGAAGTGGTCATGGAAAAGATGGGTTGGACGATGGACAGCTTCTCGCTGGCATCGGATCTGAACTCTAAAGAACAGGCCGCTGCGCTGTGCGATAACAAGGTCGATGCGATCGTCTTTACCGTTGGTCACCCGGCGGGTACGATTTCCGAAGCCACCACAACCTGTGACTCCGTCCTGGTGCCGGTCGATAATGACGTGATCCGGAAGTTGGCTGCAGACAATGCCTATTATGCGATGACGACCATTCCGGGCGGCATGTATAAAGGCACTGATACCGACACAACCACTTTTGGGGTTGGCGCGACCTTTGTGTCTTCGACCAAGACCAGTGAAGATGTTGTGTATCAGGTTGTGAAGGCGGTTTTTGATAACTTTGACCGCTTTAAGAAGATGCATCCGGCTTTCGCTAATTTGGAAGAAGCCAAGATGATCAAAAACAACCTGTCTGCTCCGCTGCATGACGGCGCGGTGAAATACTATAAAGAACGTGGCTGGATGTAAGTCCAGATTGGGAATCCGGGGGTCCATAGGGCTCCCGGATTTTCGCTTTATGATTTTTTTAGAATGACTTGCTTTTGTTTCTATCTTTGACGGTGCAACGGTCAGTGCGTAGGGGGAATGGGTGATGAGTGATAAGAATGAGGGCACAGGTCTGAGCCAGGATGAGTTGGATGATCTTGTTGCTTCCAACGATACCGGGGGGCGCACGCCGACCAATCAGACCTTGGTTTTCGCCATGGCAACAATTGCTTTGCTGTGGTCCCTGTTCCAGGTCTGGATTGCCTCACCATTGCCTTATGAAATTGGGTTTGGCGCGTTTTCCAGTAAGGATGCCCGCGCAATTCACCTGACATTCGCGCTGATCCTGGCCTTTATGGCTTATCCTGCCTTTAAGACCAGCCCCCGCACCTATATTCCGATTACGGACTGGATCATCATGATCCTTGGGGCCTCGTGCGCGTTTTATTATTTCGCGGCTGATTTTCCCTTTCTGGCATCTTTTGGTGTCGAATTACTCAGTGACCGTCCCAACAATGCCAATACACTGGATGTTATCGTTTTCTGCATCGGGATTGTGACGCTGCTGGAGGCAACCCGCCGAAGTCTAGGTCCGCCCTTGGCAATCCTGGGAATTTTCTTCCTGGCCTATACCTATTTTGGTCCCTATTTCCCAGGGCTTCTGCAATGGAAAGGGGTCAGCTTTG
>JARGPE010000109.1:8351-13546 GCA_029212835.1 Alphaproteobacteria bacterium
TATCACCAATGGCTGTCGCAGAGCGGTGTGTTCGGGATTGCCCTTGGCGTCTCCACAGATCTTGTTTTCCTCTTCGTTCTGTTCGGGGCTTTGCTGGATAAGGCTGGCGCAGGAAGTTATTTCATTAAGGTCGCCTTCGCCCTGATGGGCCATATGCGTGGCGGTCCGGCAAAGGCGGCGGTTGTAGCATCCGGTATGACCGGCCTGATTTCCGGTTCCTCTATTGCCAATGTGGTGACGACTGGAACCTTCACTATTCCAATGATGAAGCGCGTCGGTTTCAGCAATGAAAAGGCCGGCGCCGTCGAAGTTGCCTCTTCGGTGAATGGTCAAATCATGCCGCCGGTCATGGGGGCTGCTGCCTTTCTGATGGTGGAATATGTCAATATTCCTTATTTCGATGTGGTCAAGCACGCCTTCCTGCCTGCGATCATCAGCTATATCGCGCTGGTCTATATCGTCCATCTGGAAGCGATGAAGCAGGATATGCCTGCTCTGCCTCGGGTCACGACGCCCAAGCCGCTGAAGCTGCAATTCCTGTCCTTCCTGATGTCGGCGGCCATGTTTGTCGCGATTGGCGGGGCGGTGGCCTATTTGTCCGAAGCCTATTTCATGCTGACCAGTTCTCCGGCCTTGTTGTTGGCCTCTGCCGTCGCGCTGGGACTGATCATCGTTCTGTCATCAGGTATTGCGAAAAGTGCCTCTGAGGGAACCAAGTCAGCGATCTTTTCCACCTTCACAATGGTGGTTGGATATTGCGTCGTGGGTGGGTTCTTCACGATGTATCTGTTGCAGACAATATCAGAAGTTTTGAGCGCCAATGGCCTGGACTTCCTGATGCTGTATATCGTGTCGGCTTTGCTGATCCTGGTTTACGTCTTCCTGGTCAGCATTTGCGCCCGCTATCCGGATTTGGAGATCGACGATCCGAATTCACCGATTGTCACCCTGCCGATGCCACGTCCGACCATCATGTCCGGTCTACATTTCCTGCTGCCCGTTCTGGTGCTGATCTGGATGTTGATGGTGGAGCGTAAGTCTCCGAGCCTGTCGGCCTTCTGGGCCGTCATGCTGATGGTGTTCATTCTGGTCACGCAACGGTCTCTATTCGCATTTTTCCGCGGCGAAACTGGCAATGGCCTGATTGGACAAAGCATTCGTGACCTGGTTGAAGGATTGATTTCCGGTGCCCGCAATATGATCGGGATCGGGATAGCAACCGCTGCGGCGGGCATCATTGTTGGTGCTGTTTCTCAGACTGGAATCGGCAGCGCCCTGGCGGATCTGGTGGAACTGATGTCCTTTGGACAGTTGATCCTTATCCTGATCTGGACGGCAGTGCTCAGCCTCGTCCTGGGGATGGGGCTGCCAACGACCGCGAACTATATCGTAGTGTCATCCCTGTTGGCGCCTGTTGTTGTTGCGTTGGGGCAGCAGAATGGGTTGGTGGTTCCTCTGATCGCGGTGCATTTGTTCGTCTTCTACTTTGGGATCATGGCGGATGTAACGCCACCTGTTGGTCTAGCATCCTTTGCCGCAGCGGCTGTTTCAGGGGGAGATCCCATCAAGACTGGGTTTGTCGCCTTCTTCTATTCCATGCGCACAGCCTTGCTGCCCTTCCTGTTCATCTTCAACACAGATCTATTGCTGATCGATGTCGGTCCGGCCCAGGCGGTGCTGGTCTTCATTGTGGCAACAGCCGCGATGCTGATTTTTACAGCGGGCCTGCAAGGTTACTTCCTGGCGCGGTCCAAATTCTATGAATCCGTTCTGTTGGTTTTGGTTGCCTTCACCCTGTTCCGGCCTGGTTTCTGGATGGACATGATCATCTCTCCGACGGAATCTGTGCCCCCCAACACAATCGTTGAGCAAATCGGCAAGATGGAGCCGGGGACAGATCTGCGCTTGTTGATCGATGGCATCGATAAGGCAGGTGCCCCCATCGAGTTTACGGCGATCATTGAGGTGCCGGAAGGTGCTACAGGCCAGGATCGTCTGGAAAACTATGGTCTGGAGCTGATCATCGATGGGGACAAGGTCACCATTGACAATGTGGTCTTTGACTCTCCCGCAGAGAAACAGGGCGTGTTTGATTGGGATCAGGTGATTATGGACCTGAAAATTCCATCTAATCAGCCGCCTAAGGAGTTGTTGTGGATTCCGGCGCTGGGTCTGTTCTTCCTGATTGCATTGATTCAGAGCCGTCGCCAGCAGCGGATCACTGCCGGTCAAGCGGCCTAAGAGAAGGGATATACGATGTATAAGAACATCTTGCTGGCCGTAGATTTGGGCGAAGATGCATCCTGGAAAAAAGCTTTGCCAGAGGCTGTTTCTTTGACCAAGGCGTCTGGGGGCATTCTGCATATCATGACGGTCGTGCCCGACTTCGGCATGACAATTGTTGGCTCGTTTTTTCCGTCAGGATTTGAGGCCAAGGCGATTGAGGAGGCCAAAGACCAGCTGCATGCCTTCGTCAGTAAGAATGTGCCCAGTGATGTCAGGGTTCAGCATATCATTGCCCATGGTTCCCCCGCCCATGAAATCCTGGCGGCGGCAAAGAAGGTGCCGACGGATGTGATCGTCATTGGATCACATCGTCCGGGCCTGGAACATGCTGTTTTAGGGTCGGTTGCAACGCGTGTGGTTTCCCACGCAGCGTGCTCGGTCTTGGTGGTTCGCGGATAGCATCATCCTGCGATCATCTGGCTAACCCATTCTAAGAGACTAGAGTCTTTCGCCAGCGGGCTCCAGAAAAGGAGGCGGATCTGCAAATTCAATGCTTGGGATATTCAAGAGCGGATCATTGGCATTAGACAATTCTAGTGACAGACCCGTCAAAACATCCTGATTTCCTGTAGCCATGCCGTTAGAAGCAATATCAGAATTATCCTGAGATGGAGCTTCCCCCATTGAATCGGCATTTTGTTCGGTGTCACTGAGCTCTTTCATCGATTGTTCTTGCTCTTGCTCCGGCAAAGGCTCCAGCGAGGCAGTATCTTGCATCGGCTCTAAAGAAGAGGTGGGGGCCGGGTCCAACGGGCTGAGTGGGTCAAGCGGTGCAAGTGGATCCAAGGGTGTCGAAGGATCCAATGGTGCCAACGGTGAGGGGTTTAACGTTGCATTTGGATCAAACGTCTCAGCACGGGGGATTCCGTTATCCTGGCTTGGCGGTGTTAAAGGATCCAGCAGGGCACCAGGATCCAATGTTTCACCAGTTGGCGATCCACCTCCCAGTTCGTTCTCTGTAATCGGCGGTGACGCCTCAGGCGCGTCTGCAGGCATGACTCCATCATTCAGCATCGCCAGATACAATCTATCGGCGGACCGCGCAGCACAGTCAGCGCATACGGTCAAATTGTCCGCGCCAGGTCCATTCGTCACTCCGATAATATCGCCATCGGGGGCGATTTGTGTTTGACGCCAATTCCCCCGCGCAAGGGTATAGCCGTTCAGCATTTTCTCATAAATCATTGCGGGGGCAGCGGATAATACACCTTGTTCATCGACCTTAAATCCAGCCGCAACGACTGTTGCGCCTATGGGCAGCTTTCGGTCCAGCCAGACTGTCGTCTGCTCGCCAACAGCGCGTTCATTGCCATACACAACGAGATATTGATCGCCGATTTGGTCATAGATGAAGGGATAGTCACTGGCACGTTCCCAACTGCCAAATATCCGAGCAATGATATGTTTAGAATGGGCATATCCTTCCAGGAGCCTAGGTTCGAAGCATTCATAGGCTGCTTCTAACTGTTCCTTCCCTGGCCTTGCTGCCGGGCTGCCATCTTCCAGCAGTGTTGGGGCCAGAACACAGCGAGGGGCGTCTTCCATCGTTTCGGCGGCATAGACCGCTGGCACTGATAGGCATATCGTAGACGCTAGCGTCATCGTTGCCAAAAAATGACGTGATTTTAATGCCACCCGATTAATCCCTCTTCCCATTCCATAAAATCCATTTTGCTTTTAGTCCGATTCCAATGGTTTACGGAAGCATTTTATAGGACAGATTGCATGGATTATCTTCTAAGCCCTGTTATCGCGATTGTTAACCATCCTAGAATCAGGCTGAGACCACCAATTGGTGCGGCGGCACCCGCTGCCCTTAGATCTAGGAATGCCAAGGCGAGCAGACTGCCGCAAAAGACAAGAGTCCCAAAAGTGAACAGCGATGCGGATAGTGTCATAAGGCGCGAGGCTTGTCGCTGTAGGGCCATTGCACAGGCGAAAATCGCAACGGCATGAATTAACATGTACCGACTGGCCGTATCGACCCAACCGACGGCTTTGGGGATTAGAATTGCATCCAGGCCATGGGCTGCGCCAGCGCCCAATCCAACCGCCGCTGCTCCATACACGCCTGCAATAACGAAAAATAGACGCATGATCCTCTCCTTCATGGCGGCATTCTCAATGGGATGGGACCGAAAAGCAACGAGCCCGCCAAAGGCGGGCTCGGAAGCATCAAATTATTTTTCGTCGGTTAGGAACAATGACTAAGCGTATTGATCCACAACTTGCCCAAGCGCCCGTGTTTGCTCTGATTGGGTGTTCTGGTTTCCGTTAACCGTTGCGTTGGATTCTTCGTTCCGTGTTGTCTGATTTGTTGCACTGACACCAGTTGCAGAGGCGATCTGTGATGCCGCTTGAGTTTCTGAAGCAGCGTTTACACTGGCATCATCATTGGCCGCCTGGGTGGTGTCCTGCGCCTGTGTCAGAAAATCCTGCGCCGCATTGCTCAGCGTTACCGTGTCGGTTTCGCTCTCTTGCTGTGCCTGCTGAGTTGCTTGCTGCTGCGCGTTTGTTTCTGTCGTGCGCTGTGCTTCAGATTCAACTTCGTCAACGCTGGGCTGTTGCTGAAGTGCTTCCTGACGAGCCCGTTCGTCGGCGCGGCGTTGTGCTGCGGCCTCTGGATCAAACGTGCTGCGCGTTGTTGCAGGATTGAACCCGCCAATGCCACCGATGTCGGCCATACCGTCATCCTTTCTTTTCTCGATGCCGGGGAAAGACGTCCCCTTCTTCTGCACCCAGTAAAATTTCGCCGTTTCTTCGGACGAAAATATAAACGTACGAATCGTAATGTAATCTGTTTCACTAGGTTTTGCAATATATGCAAAGAATTTGATCTAAATTTGGCTTAGGTCACTATTACTCTTTCAACGCTTGCTCGGCCTTGGGTCCAGGGCATCCTGCAAACC
>JARGPE010000110.1 GCA_029212835.1 Alphaproteobacteria bacterium
GAGATGGTTCTGACGGGAGAGCCACAATCGATTGAGCGGCTGTATGATCTTGGCTTCATCAACTATGTCGAGCCAACCGCCCAGGCCGTTCTGGATCGTGCCACCAAGCTGACCAGGATAATATGTGAAAATGCCCCCCTATCTGTTGCCGCAGGCAAGAAATCCATCCTGTCTGCGATGAGCCTTGGTTGTGAAGGCGGACTTGATGAAGCCAAGCGAATATACGAACATGTTTATGCAAGTGAAGATGCACAGGAGGGGCCAAGAGCATTCGCAGAGAAGCGAGCTCCTGTTTGGCGCGGGCGATAGATCAAATAGATTTGTATTGGAACAGTTAGGGAATGGCTTCAATTAGCGCAAAAGATCCTGTTGAGGTCGTTTCCCTGGGGCGCGGACTTCAGATATTGCGATCTTTTCGCGCCCTGGATGCACCGCTTGGTAACAAAGAAATAGCAGAACGCACTCAACTGCCCAAGGCCACGGTGGCTCGTTTGACCTATACCCTTTGTAAGATGGGGTATCTCCGTCAGATTGGTCCTCACGGGCAGTATCACTTGGCTGACAAGGTGACCGGCCTGGGGCATGCCCTGTTACGCACACTTTCGGTGCGTCAAATTGCTGATCCCTTGATGCAGGAACTTGCCGATAAGTTTGAAATGTCTGTCGCTCTGGGCATTGGAGATGGTCCAGACATGGTCTATCTGAACTATTGTTCAGGGCCGGAAACTGTGACGATGCGATTGCGTGTGGGGTCATTGATTCCGATTGCACATACTGCGATGGGGCGCGCGTATATGTGGGGTTTGGCAGAGCCAGCCCGGCAACAGCATATGGAGATGATCCGTCGGAGTGTTGGACCGGAAAAGGCCGACAGTGTTGAGAAAATGCTCACACAGGAAATTCAATCCGTAGAAGAAAAAGGGTTCTCTGTTTCTTTTGGTGACTGGCGTCGTCAGATCTATGCTGTTGGAGCACCGGTTTGGCTTGATAACGGGGAAACAGTGCTGGCGTTGAACTGCGGTACCCGGGCGATTGGTTTGGACCGGACGCGGTTTCCAGAGACATTAGGGCCAGAACTGATATTGGTGTCGAATGAGATCAGTCATAGAATGACTCAATTGGGCGCAAATTTTTGGAGTGAGTAGGCTCCACAATGAAATGGCAAAGCGCATATGGCGAATGACTTAAATGATCTGGATACTGATCTGCCCCGAGAGCGAGTGCGGCGGCGCCGCAAAAGCGGTGAGATTTCAGAGGATCGAGATTTCGTAAATGCCCTTGGGCGGGGATTGATCGTATTGGAGGCCTTTTCCACGTCCTCTGAAATTTGGTTGAATGGTATGGAGGTCGCTGAGCTCATTGATCTGCCAAAGCCGACAACATCGCGTTTGCTTCAAGCATTGCGGAGTCAGGGGTATCTTTATTACTCATCAGGCCGCCGTCAGTATAGGCTGGGGGCTGCGGTGCTCAGTCTTGGCTTTGCTGCGCGGGAACCATTCAGCTTGGGTGATCTGGTAAAGCCCTATCTCAGAGAACTGGCTGATGAATATAATGTCCATGCGTCGCTGGCGGCGCGTGATCGATTGGATATGATTGAGCTTGAGGTGTGTCATAGCGTGAACACACTGATGACGCTGCGGTTGGAAGTTGGCTCACGTATTCCCCTGGCCGGGACCGCGACGGGGCATGCCCTTATCGCTGCATTGCCTGATGTTGAACGGGACTATCTTTTCGAGCGATTGCGAGAAAGGCATCAGAAACATTGGGCTGAATTGGAAGAGAGCATCAATATTGGTCGCCATGAGGTTGAGGATGTAGGCTATACCACCGCTTCAGCCAGTTGGAACACAGATATCAATGGTGTCGCTGCTCCTTTAATCGTGCCGGGTGGGGCCTCTGTCTACGCATTGGCATGCGGGGCACCAGCGCGTCATCTAACTCAAGCCAAGCAAAGAAAGATCGGCCAACGATTGGCGGAGATTGCGCGTTTGTTAGAAGCGCAATTGGGCAATTGAACCGACACGTGCTGATTAAGAACGAAGCAGACCTTTCGGATCAACGACGTCGCGCAGCAATTGTAATTCTTCCAGGCTCGGAGGGTCGGTTATATCGACATGATCTGGTACCTGAAGGTCAAAGCCAGTCTGGGCGACCACATGTTCCACAGTGATTCCCTCATGCACAGATTTCAGGCGCATGCGAAGCGTTGTGGGGTCGAAATCCATTACCGCAAGCGGTGTCACGCAATATTTCGGACCATAGCGTAGCCCTGCCGCATGATAACTCTCTGGTCCTTGCAGATATCCAGGTGAGGTGATGAAGTCCACTTTCGGGACAAAGGTTCGTTTCGTATGAACCGATGTGCAGATGTAAAATCGACGGGATGTGACAGCATAAGATATGTTTGCCGCTCCCGGCCCCCGCATAGTCGGTGCATCAATAGTTCCGCCAATGTGATGCAGATTGATGTTTCCATACTGATCAATTTGCATGCCGTTATGGAAGAAGAAGTCCAATCCGCGATGGGAATGTGCAAACAGTTCTAAAAATGTCTCTGCAGCCTCACATGCCCCGAGGGCTCGATCATCCAGCATTGAACTCCAAAGCTGTTTTGGATACGGATTGACGAACATTTCACCAGCGATGGATAGATTTGGTGCATGTTGCAATCGGGCGAGCAACATCGCGGCCATTGGAATTGCTGCAGAGGCGCCTGCTGCTCCCAATTCACCGTCGGTTAGATCCCGCGATAAAAAAACCGCCTGCATTTCGGCAGGGGAGTATTCAAGCCTATGATTAGTGGATGGAGATGTCATCATAGCGATTGTGCCTCTGCGACCAGTTCTTCCATGCGCGCCACTCCCCCTACAGAAGCTATATAGCTGTCTTGATCCTGTGGGGTGATGACATGCCGATCGATATAGGCATGCAAATCTGCATCTCCCGAGGGGGCACCTTTTCTCGCCGCCTCCGCATAAGCCGCGTAGGAATCGATATGAGCCTCATCGATGCTATAGTTCGGGAAGCTGCCAGTGGGATGGGCCCCAAAGGGAATTTCAACAACCGCATCGACATAAATGCAGGGAATAGAGGTTTCCCGCGGGCGTGAGATGATGTCGGCGCTGGGCACAATTCGATCAACGCTCACCAGCACAGTATCTGCACTGCGTGCGATCATCTGATCTGCATAGGTCATGGTTGAGAGATGTCGGATGTTTCCAAATTCATCAGCTTCCTGGGCGTGTAACAGGGCCAGTTTTGGCTTGATTGCTTTGGTCGCAAAAAGCTTCTCACCGGTAAAGGGGCAGGTAACCTCCCGGATAAGCGGATTGTGTTTAATCACGTCCGATCCTTTCCAGGCGGCAACGGGCTGAAAGGGAACACCATTGGCGGCGGCAAGGAAGCCACCCACGACGGATAGGGCATCAACGCAATGCGCTGTAATTGTCCTGGCCTCTACGGCACGTCGAAAGGACGGGCACATTTGTGTTTCCAAGGTAACGGCGGGCAAGAATGTTTCTGCCACGCATCCCGCTGCAATCAATAGATCAACGTCAAAACCGGATCCAGGAGAGGATATGATTTTTAGCGCCCTAATACGCTGTCGAATTATTTCCCGCACCAGGGCCAGCGGCCGACCTTGTTTGAATAAGCCACCGATTGCCAGCAAATCACCATCTTGAATAGTGTTTGCCAGAAACCCACTGATTTCGTCGAAGGATATGCGTTTTGTCTTGCGCCCAGTGGCTGTAGTCATGCTGTGAGGCCTTTACCAAAAATCGTAGCGTCTAGAATCCAGACCCCATCGCCGGCCTTCCCCACGCCAATGGGATTGATCTCCACACCTTGGAAATCAGTCCCCAGACGTGGAGCTAGGGCGGTAAAGGCCTCTATGAAATCAACAAGGGCGTTCACATCCAATGCGTCCCGTCCTCGCATGCCATGCAGAATGCGGCTAATTCGACAATTGTCTATCATGTCGACAATTTCTGCCCGGTCTAGCGGCAGCAATCTGGTCGTCACATCCTTTAATAATTCGGTATAGATGCCCCCGGCGCCGAAGGTCAGAACGGGTCCAAATTCTGGATCAATGCTTAAGGCCAGAAATACTTCGGTTTGGGGGCGGACTGTCTCGCTGATCAGGAAACCTTCCATGGAAAGCCGATGCTTTTGCGCGCTGGCACTCATATCCTGCAAGCTCTGTCGCAAAGTGTCTTCATTCGGCAGGGCCACCGCGACCAGTCCATATTCGGACTTATGAACAACCCCTTCGGCCATGCCCTTCAATGTGATTGGATAACCGATCTTTTGGGCCTCTATGCACAGCGCGTCATGGTCATCTGGAGCCAGGAAGGCTTCTGCCGGAAATGAAAACCCTAGAGATTTCAGGTGGCGTTTGCTGTCGGCTTCATTTCGGGCTTCATCATTGATGGTATGTGCTCCCTGGACGCTTAGGTTCGGTAACCCTTCCCGAATTAATCGTGATGGGTTGGCGCGGGCCTCAGCGAAAGAGGAAGCTGCGACGACAGCCGCAGTAAAGCTGTCAATGCGGCTGAATACGGGAACACCTTCTTGGCGAAGTGCCTTTAGTGCTTCTGCATTGAAAATCTCAGCGGGCCATACGACGGAGATTGGTGCATTGCCGCCCTTCTCCGCACGCCAACGGGTCATCGCATCGGCAACGGCGTCGCTGACATCTTTAGCCCAGGGGGCAACGATTGGTGTATTTGCGATAGTCACCGCATCAAAGGCTGGATCATCCAGGAAGGCGTCAAGGCAGGCTGCGAAGCCACCGGCGCGGCGGAAGGGAGTACCCGCAATATCGACTGGGTTCTTAACGGACAGGAAGGGGGGGATATCCTGTCGCATCCGCTCGATTGTTTTTTCGTTTGGTGCGGGCAGGGTGACCTTGCCGGTTTCTTCCAGGGCATCGGCCAAGCATCCACCCAATCCACCAGAAAGCGTCAGAATCCCAATGGTTTTTGCAGGTCTGGATTTCACCAGGTAATGGGCCGTGGGCAAAAGGTCTTCTATGGATCGCACGTCAATCCAGCCCAGTTGCCGCACAGCGGCATCATAGGCCCCACGGTTACCAATCAAGGCCCCGGTATGACCTGCTGCAGCCCGTCTGCCCGCGTCGGAGCGTCCGGTCTTGTACAGTAGGATGGGTTTATTCGCGGCCAGCGCCTTTTGTGCTGCAGCAACAACTTTTTGGGTGCGGCGAAAGCCTTCGACATAAAGTGCTATCGCTGAAGTGTTTGCGTCTTCTACAAGGAAATCAATGTAGTCGCCAAGGTCCGTGACCGCTTCGTTTCCAGTGGAAATCAGATAGCTCAATCCGATGCCATCGTGAATTGCATGTTCCAGCATGGCGCTGCCCAGCGCTCCACTCTGAATTATCAGGCCGACCTCGCCTGATTGGGGCAGGCCCGCTGTAATACGACTGGTCGAACTCATTGCAATGCGGCTGTTGAAATTGACATAACCGGTGGTGTTAGGCCCCAACATCACTGCGCCATGGGATGTCACAAGATCAACAAGCTTCGTTTGTAACGCAGCGCCAGCATCGCCGGATTCAGAAAATCCACCTGTAATCACCAGGAAGGCCCGGGTTCCTAATGAGAGGCCTTGTTCAACCGTCTGATACACATCAACTGCCGGGACGGACACGACGATGCAATCTGGTGTTTCTGGCAGATCCGATAGATCTGAATAAGTGTCCTGCCCATCAATTGTTGTGCGCTCTCGGGTGATCAGGTCAACGCGATGCGGATATCCGTGCAAGCGCAAGTGATCGAATATCGCGCGACCCCCCACTTGAAAGGTTGCTTTCTTGGTGGATACACCAACGATTGCTATGGATTTTGGATTGATAAGACTTTCTAGAGACACGGTTTTATCTTTGCATTGTTCGGTCAAGGAAGGTTCAACGCATAAAATCAGGTTCACTATAAAAATCAAGAAAATAAAAATTAGTTCCGCATAGTGGTAAAAAATCTAATCTAAAATTATTCCCCTAAAGCAAAATTATATCCCTTGGACACCAGAGCCGGCCCATAACTTAAAGGTCGTAGGTTCAAGTCCAACACTGAACTCTAATCTTCCAATCGGGACTTTTGCTGTTTTGGCCCTCTCGCACCACTTATTGTGAGCGGGCAATTGATAAGCAGTCGGAAGGTGTCGTCAGATAACAATGGCTGCGGTGTGGCGCAGGATGGATCGGACCATGCTCAACACAGCAAGAGCAAATGATTTTGGATTGTCGGGCAGGGCCGCGGAAATGTTTTGTGGGGTCCGTTACCCTTTCTGCCGGGTGGTAACGGATAGGGACAGGACAATCGCCCCCGCCTTCACGGGGGGGTGTCTTCGCCGGGTTTCCGAATGACCCATTCCTGATCTGACGGCTCTATCATGTGCCACAGAACTTTCCAGAACCCCTCAACTGCTTCCTGTCCTGCCGAACGGTAGGCCTTGGATATTCTTTGAAACTGTCTCTCCGTCAGTTGGTTGAACAGGATCGTTCCAGACTCAGTGGCATAAAGCCGACGCTGACGGCGATCTTGCATAGAGGTTTTTTGTTCAATAAAGCCCTGTCGGATCATGCCGCTTAAAGCACGTTGAATGTTTTGATGGGACACCCTCAGAACCGACAGCATCTCCCCCACAGTGATACCTGGCTTTTGTTTCACAAAGTAAAGAATGCGGTGATGCGTTCGTCCAAAAGACATATCTGCCATCTGCTGATCGGCATCTTCCGCCAAATTTAGATGCGCAAAGAAATGCAATTCAAGGCCACGACGCAAATCTTGATCAAGGATCTGGTCGTTCTGCCACCCTATTGGCAGCGGACATGCCATCTCACCTTCTGTCGAATTTTGTTTTGGTGTTTGGTTTGCCGTCATGGGCACTCACTTCATCGGTTGAGGCTGTCAGAATCATTGGACAGTACGCAATACGCATCCACGCTTCAATCATTGTTGAATATCATCATATTTAGTAAGTACAAAATTGCGTATATAACAATCTTGTTGACATAAATATAAACCCGAAACTAAGCTTTCGTCATAACCCGCAATAGACGGGTAGATAATTTTTTCGGGAGGAACGAACATGATTAAAGGGCAAAGGTCCCTGCTGGCGGCGTGTGTCGCTGGTGTGATGGCAGTATCTGGCGGTGTGAGTGCCGCAGAAAACACAGAATTCAAAGTTGGAGGTGTTGTTGCCTTGAGCGGCGCCTATGGCGTAATCGGCGAGGCGATGCAGAAGGGCGCGGAGCTTGCTGTTGAAATGCGTGGCGGCAAGGTATTGGGCGTGCCGGTTGTCTTTCAATGGGAAGATAGTGAAACGAAGCCACAAGCAGCAGTGCAGAAGGCGACCCGTTTGATGGCGGGCGGTGTCAATATGCTCTTTGGCGCGGTTAGCTCCGGCTCCACTCTCGCTATGATGAAAATCACAGAACGGCAGAAAGTACCGCTTCTTGTAACCCTTTCAGCCAGCGACTCGATCACTGGGGAGGCGATGACACGCTATACATTCCGCACCTCAAATCCGGTGAATATGGAAAACCAGATGATGGCGGAGTTTGCGGCGCGAGATGGGTTGAAGAAAATTTATGGTGTGGTCGCCGATTATGGCGTCGGGCGCGACATGTGGGATAATTTGAAGGCGAAGCTGGAAGCCTTGAATGTTGAGGTTGTTGCTGAAGATTATCCTCCATTGGGCAATAAGGACTATTCGATCATTATCGACAAAGTTCTGAAATCTGATGCGGATGGCGTTGCCATGATCATGACAGGCGGGGATGCCATCACATTCCTGAAGCAGTCTGGGCAAGTCGGGCTTAAAGATCAGAAAGCCGTGTTCGGCACAATGGTTATGGATGAGTTGATGGGCAAAGCTGTTGGCAATATGAGCTACGGCGTCAACTCGACCCTTCGTTATCATTATTCTATCGACAATCCGAACAACAATGCGTTCGTAAAGGCGTTCCAAGAAAAATACGGTGACTATCCAAATCAGTTCGCCGGGGAAGCTTTTGATGGCATGATGTGGTTTCTGGATGTGGTCGACTCGACGGGCAGCTGGAACCCTGATGATTGGGTCGATGCCTTTGAGACCAGCACTTATGATAAGTCAGTCGAAGGCACAAAGATCATGCGCAAATGTGATCATCAGGCCGCGCAAATGGGCATTTTTGGCAAGGCCGTAAAGGGTCAGGATCCAAAACCTGCTGTCACAATGGAAGTCACGCATCGCTTTGATGCGGACTTGTTGTTCCCTCCCTGTAAATGATCGGAACGTCCATCTGTCTCCAATCCTGCGACCCTGATTTTGGATCAGGGCGCAGGGTCCGGGGGCAGCATGTCTCGATGTTGGAGAGTAAACATGCGTTTGATTGATTGGTTTCAAAAGGGATTGCTGAGAGCCGCAAATGAGCCGGCCTTTGTCGATGAGCATTCATCCCTGACCTATTCCGAAGTGGATAAAAGGGCTAGAGAAATTGCTTCTGCGATGAAAGCCCGTGGCTTGGATACGGGGGTTAAGGCGGCTGTCTATAGTCCGAATGATGCACGGGCATTTGGGTGTATCATCGGGATATTCTATGCCGGTGGTGTCTGGTTGCCGGCAAATGCGCGAAACACAGTCGCAGCGAATGTTCATTTCCTATCGATGACCGAGTGTCGTGTCCTTTTTTACCATAGCCAGTTTGAAGCGCAGGCATTGGACTTGAGCCGACAGGTTCCGACACTGGAGGTATTGATATGCCTTGATGGTCAGGGAACCGAGGGATTCTTGTCCATGGATGCTTTTGTTGGGCTGGGGGATGGCAGCCTGCCGGTGATTCCTGATGATCCTGACCGCATCGCAACAATCTTTCCGACTGGTGGCACAACGGGCCTGTCAAAAGGCGCGCAATGGTCCCACCAGACATGGGAGGCACTGATCGGTGCTTACTGGCTGTGCCTGCCGGGGGAAGAGAGACCAATCCATTTGGTGGCGGGTCCCATGACTCATGCTGCGGGTGGTTTGGCGCTTATGATGGTGGCGGGAGGAGCGACAAATATCGTCCTGCCGAGGGCCGATCCCGAACTGATCATGCAGGCAATTGATCGCCATCGCGTGACCCATCTCTATCTACCCCCAACCGTGCTGTATATGATGCTCTCGCATCCAGACGTTCGGAAGTATGACTATTCTTCTCTAAAATATTTTGTTCTGGCCGCAGCACCGGTGTCTCCAGACAAATTGCGGGAAGCGATGGAGGTCTTCGGACCGGTTATGTGCCAGAGCTATGGTCAGGCGGAAGCTCCAATGTTTCTGACCTTTCTGTCAACGCGTGACCTCCAACAGGCCGGATCCAACGAAATGGGACGGCGTTTGGCCAGTTGTGGGCGGGTGACATTGAATGTCCGGGTTGAGATCATGTCCGACGAGGGTGAGTTGTTGGCACCCGGCGAACGGGGGGAGATCGTGGCCAAGGGCTCACTGGTCTTCCCAGGCTATTATAAAAACCCCGAAGCAACCGCGGAAGCCTCTCGTTTTGACTGGCACCATACCGGCGATATTGGATATCGGGACGAAGAAGGCTTTGTCTATATCGTTGACCGCAAGAAGGACATGATCGTCACGGGCGGCTTCAATGTCTTTTCGGCCGAAGTTGAGCAATCGATTATGGCCCACCCGGCTGTTCGTGAATGTGCCGTCGTCGGCGTGCCTGACTCGAAATGGGGTGAAGCGGTTAAGGCAATTGTCGAATTGAAGGATGGCGAAAGTGTCGAGGCAGAGACATTGATCGCCCAGGTCAAAGAAGATTTGGGCGGTGTTCATGCGCCAAAGTCTATCGAGTTTTGGAAAGTGTTGCCGCGCAACGGTAATGGAAAAGTCCTTAAACGCGAGATCCGTGAAAAATTTTGGTCTGGTCAAGAACGTGCCGTCTGATGGGGCAGTTTTGCGCTGTGATGGGAACGGCGAGTGGTGGAAAGGGAACCAGCATGAGTAATGATGTCTATGTTTTGGGTGTTTACACCACGGCTTTTGGGAAGCGGCCGGATCAAACAATCAAAGATCTGACGCGGGAAGCCTATCTGGGGGCGCTGGCAGATGCGCAACTTGAAAGCGGTGCAGACATTGAGGCTGCGTGGTTCGGAAACTGCCTGATGTATTATTGGGGGCAAGCGCTGACTCGAGGTAATATCGCCTTCATCCCGTTGGTTCGGGAAGGGCTGTTCCCGGATCGTGCGCCAATTATCAATGTTGAGGGTGCCTGCGCGACCGGCAGCATGGCCTTATCTGGTGCGTTTAAAGAAATCCGGGCCGGTGACGCCGATGTTACATTGGCCGTTGGTGTCGAGAAGCTTTTCGATCAGCAGAATCCCCGGGCTATTTTTCCACATTTTGCAGGCGGCATGGACCTTATGGACCCGCATGAATGGGAAGATGAGTATCGTCGCGTGGGTGATATGATCGGTGCGCCTTTTGAACAAGGAGACGATCGCACGATCGCGATGGATACATATTCCATGCAGGCAAAATACCATATGGCGACCTTTGGCTCGACGGCAGAACAGATCGCTATTGGGGCAGCTAAAAACCATTGCAATGGTGCACTGAACCAAAAGGCGCAATACCGTTTTGAGATGACCCCTGAACAGGTTCTTGCGGACCGTATGGTCAGCACCCCATTGACCCGCTCAATGTGCGCGCCAATGGGAGATGGTGCGGCGGCGGCGGTTTTATGTTCCGAACGGTATCTGAAATCGCAACCAGCTTCTGTACAAGATAGGGCGGTGCGCATTCGGGCAATTGGCATGTCAGGCGGCAAGTATCGAAAGCTTGACGAACTCAGCCTAACGCGGGCAGCGGCAGACCGTGCCTATGCGATGGCTGGCATCGGGCCGCGCGATGTTGACTTGGCAGAAGTGCACGACGCGACCTCCTTCTGTGAATTGTATCAATCTGAGATGATGCGGTTTTGTGATGTTGGAGACGGCGGGGCTTTTGTTGGCTCTGGGGCAACAAAAATAGGCGGAGAGATTCCGATAAACACGTCCGGAGGGCTGGTTTCGAAAGGCCATCCGATTGGCGCGACGGGTATTTCAATGTGTTACGAACTGGCAACCCAGCTTCGGGGGGAAGCGGGGGACCGTCAGGTTAAGGACGCAACAATCGCACTTCAGGAAAATGGCGGTGGTATTATTGGGTTGGAGGAAGCCGCTGCAGCAGTCGTGATATACGATAAAGTACGATGAGCGGCTGGAATCGCCTGGTTTTGAGGAGAAGGCAATGATCGGGACGATCCTCATTGGTCTCAGCGTTGCGATGCTGCTTTTTTTGCTGGCGGCGGGACTGACATTGATCTTCGGCATGCTGGGCGTGATCAATTTTGCCCATGGGGCGCTATATATGCTGGGCGCCTTTGTCGCATTTGAGGTTTATAATCAGACGCAAAGCTTCTGGGCGGCCCTTCTGTTTGCACCGATCCTGATTGCCCTGTTAGGGGCGGCTATTGAGTTTGTTCTATTGAGGCCGCTCTATGATCGCGATCATGTCGAACAGATTTTGATGACCTTCGGATTGATCCTGATCTTAGAAGAGGCGGTTCGATTGATCTGGGGATTGGGCTACCGCGACTTACCGCTGCCAGTTGGATTTGATGGGTCGATTCCGATCATGGGAAGTGACGTGGCGGTCTATCGCATATTTCTTTTGGCCACTGGGGTTGCCGTGGGGGCGGGCCTTTTCTTCCTGATCGAAAGGACCCGCCTTGGCATGGTTCTGCGCGCGGCGATGAACCATCCCGCGATGGTACGCGCGTTGGGCATTCGGGTCGATCGTGTCCGGACTCTTGTTTTCGCATTGGGGGCAGCGCTTGCTGCCTTGGCCGGTGCGGTTGCTGCCCCCGTCTTGCCAGTGCAAGTGGGCATGGGTTTCACAATTATTGTGGATTGCTTTGTGGTCGTTATTCTCGGCGGGCTTGGCAATATTCGGGGGGCCATTGCGGCTGCCATTTTCTTAGGATTGCTTCAGGCATTCGGTCAGCACTTCTTTCCTGCCTGGATTGAGGTTGTCACTTATACGACGTTGATCCTGGTTCTGCTGATCCGCCCACAGGGATTGTTTAGCCTGTCCGCGAGGCGCAAGGCATGAAGACACCACGCTTCTCTTTCGCGATTCTGTTTTCCATTCTGGTGCCTGTAATGGCCGTTGTATTGGGGGCGTTTGGGGATGTCGGGACCCAGTACCTGATTGCGCTCATTCTGATATGGAGCTTATTCGCAATAGGCTTTGATCTTGTGTTCGGTGTGGCTGGAATATTGTCTTTTGGCCATGCGGCTTTTTTTGGCGGTGGGGCTTATTGCTATGCGATACTCACGCTGGATTATGGTGTGCCCGGCATGGCCGCCCTTGCCGCCGCCACCTGTGTAGGGGCCAGTCTGGCGGCGATATTTGGTGCGATTGCATTGCGTGTCAGCGGTGTCTTCGTGGCGCTGACGACGCTGGCCCTGGCGCAATTGATGCATCACCTTATTGAGGTGAAACTGAAAGGCATTACCGGAGGGACTGACGGTCTTGCCGGCGTGCCGCGCCCGGAGTTCTTTGGCATAAATTTTTACGACGATCTGAACTATTTAGTCCTCGTTGCGGGACTCTTTCTGCTGGCATCGCTTGCAAATGCAGTGATCCGGCATTCGCCATTCGGGGAAGTTCTCCGTGCGGTCCGACAGAGCGAAACGCGTGCCGAGCAGCTTGGATACGATATTCGCTTTTACAAAGTGGCTGCCTTTTCAATTTCTGGTGCCTATGCCGGTCTTGCGGGCGGGCTTCTGGGCGCTCTGATGATGTTCGTCGGCCCAGATATGACACGCTGGATGACGTCAGGTGATGTGCTGATCATGACCGTTCTTGGTGGTCGGGGGACCTTTGCTGGGCCCGTTCTGGGCGTTATCCTGTTTGAAACCTTAAAGGAATCGGCAAGTGCTCTCTCCAATCATTGGTATGGCGTGCTGGGCATTGTTTTCGTGTTGGTGACATTGTTCATGCCTGGTGGTGTCGCGTCTCTCCTGGCGACGCTGTTCCAGAAAGTGAGAGTTGGTAAGGGGAGGCACGAATGAAGTCGGTACTTTCCTGCAAAGATGTGTCTGTAAGATTTGGCGCGTTCAGCGCCCTGGATAGAGTGACTGTGGATTTTATGGAGGGTGTGACAACCGCCCTGATTGGTCCAAATGGAGCGGGAAAGACCACTCTTCTCAATACCTTGTCGGGTCTTCAAAAAGTATCTGATGGCAGCCTTAGTCTTGATAGCATAGACATCACGAATTCCCCGGCCCATTTCCGTGCGCGTAGCGGATTAGCACGTTCCTTTCAGATCGTTACGGTTTTCCCACAAATGACTGTCCTGGAGAATGTCCGCCTAGCCAGACAGCGCCATCACATGCGTTTCGCTGTGCCATGGAGGATCGTTGGTGCTTATCGACAGCTTCACGAGGAAGTTCAGGCCGCACTTG
>JARGPE010000111.1 GCA_029212835.1 Alphaproteobacteria bacterium
ATGCACCCAACCTGGACTGTTCAGACAATGCCCGCTTCCCGAGTGCCGGGGGCCTGTTACAGGCGCGCGGCGGTACGGCGCGGCATGATGCCGTCGCCTGGGGCTTTGCGCGGGGCGCAGATCGCCTGGGCGTCGATATCATCCAGAACTGCGAAGTCATTGGATTCGAGATTGAAAACGGCGCAGTTAAGGGTGTGCAAACAACTCGCGGCCTGATCAAATCTGAAAAAATTGGTATGGCGGTTGCCGGTCACACGACACAAGTTGCAAGCTTGGCGGGTCTGAAACTGCCCATTGAAAGCCATGTGCTGCAGGCTTTTGTTTCCGAACCTCTGAAACCCTTTATCGATGGCGTTGTGACCTTCGGGGCTGGGCATTTCTATATCAGCCAGTCTGACAAGGGCGGGTTGGTCTTTGGGGGCGATTTGGACGGCTACAATTCCTATGCCCAGCGCGGCAACCTGCCGCTGATCGAGCATCTGGGGGAAGAGGGCATGGCCCTAATTCCCGCCATTGGCCGAATCCGCATGCTGCGCCATTGGGGTGGCATCATGGATATGTCGATGGATGGCAGCCCGATCATCGGTAAAACACCGATCAAGGGTCTCTATCTGAATGGCGGCTGGTGCTATGGCGGCTTTAAGGCGACGCCGGGCTCGGGCTGGGTATTTGCCCATACCATCGCCAATGACGAGCCGCACTGGATCAACCGCGATCTGAATCTGGACCGGTTCCGGACAGGACGCATGGTCGATGAACGCGGCGCCGGGCCCATCCCGAACGCGCATTAAGGGAAATAAAGACGATGTTAAGGCTAACTTGCCCCCATTGCGGTCCCCGCGATCAGGTCGAATTCAACTATGGTGGCGACGCCACTGTTGCTGTCCCTGATTTGGCTGCTGACGAGCAAACCTGGTTCGATGCGGTCTATATTCGGGAAAACCCAAGAGGTCCCCATACAGAATTTTGGCAGCATGTTGCAGGCTGTCGCCAATGGATCCGTATCAAACGTAACACACAGACCCATGAGATCCTGGCCTACGGGGCGGCGACCGGCCCGATGAGCGACGACCCCACAGGGAACGGGGGAACCGATAAATGAGCAACCAATCCAACCGGCTGGGTGGTTTCGGACATATCAACCGATCCAAACCGATCAAGTTCAGCTTTGACGGCAAATCCTATATGGGGTTTGAAGGTGACACGCTTGCCTCTGCCCTGATGGCCAATGATGTCAAACTGGTTGCCCGAAGCTTTAAATATCACCGTCCGCGCGGCATTTTCTCTGCTGGCGCGGAAGAACCCAATGCACTGGTCTCTCTGCGTGAAGGCGCACGGCAGGAACCTAATACCCGCGCAACTGTTGCGGAACTGTATGACGGTCTGGTCGCTAACAGCCAGAATCGCTGGCCAAACCTGAAATATGATACCCAGGCGATCAATCAGTTGATCGCGAAATTCATCCCAGCTGGTTTCTACTACAAAACCTTCATGGGGCCCTTCTCCAGCACCAAAATGTGGATGATCTTCGAAGGGTTCATCCGCAAGGCAGCAGGCATGGGAACCGCCAGTGGTCTTGCCGATCCAGACCGTTATGAACGCAGCCAGGCCCATTGCGATGTGATGGTAATTGGGGCGGGTCCTGCTGGTTTGAGTGCCGCGCTAACCGCCGCCGAAACTGGCGCGCGGGTCGTGCTGGTCGATGAAAATCCGGTCCTTGGTGGACGGTTGCGCCAGGAGCGTATGGAAATCGATGGCAAGCCCGCCTATGACTGGGCCATGGCAACGGCTGCAAGTCTTCAGGCTATGCCCAATGTCCGCATCCTGACCCGCACAACGGCGTTTGGCTATTACGATGACAACTTGATCGGCTGTATCGAAAAAGTTGCCGATCACTTCCCGGTCCCACCGGATAATCTGCCCCGCCAGCGCTGGTGGAAAATCCGCGCCAAGCAGGTCGTGCTGGCCACGGGTGCCCTGGAACAACCTCTGGTCTTTGGTAATAATGACCGTCCAGGCATCATGTTGGCCGGGGCTGTGCGTGCTTATATCAATGATTTTGGTGTGCTGCCGGGTCGCCGGGCGGTGATATTCACCAACAATGACGATGCCTATCGCACCGCCCTGGATCTGCTGGCGGCTGGGGCCAGCGTTCAGGCCGTAGTCGATGCGCGCAGTGCGCCTGAATCTGACCTGATCAATGCGGTTCGGGCTAAAGGCGTCGAAATTCTGATGGGCCATGCGGTTACCAACACCCACGGACATTTTGCCCTGCAATCCGTTGAAGTCACACCCCTGGTTGGCGGCGTATCACGGGATATCTCTTGCGATCTGCTGGCAATTTCGGGGGGGTGGCAGCCTGCCTTACACCTGTCCAGCCAGACGGGGGCAAAGGCAGTGTGGAACCCGGATTCCTGCTGTTTCCTGCCGGGCGCACCGAAATGGGCAGAACGCTCCGCCGGGTCCAGTGCCGGGCAATTCTCGCTCTATGCCTGTCTGTCGGAAGGGCATGTTCGGGGCGTTGAAGCCGCTGTTGCTGCCGGGTTCAAATCTGAGAAAAGCTGGACCGTGCCAACGGTTGAAATTGAAAAACCTGCCCGCACAGAAGCCCTGTGGGAAGCCCCGGATGCCGGTGGTCACCCGAAGAAATTCGTCGACCATCAGGATGATGTCAGTTCCGATGACGTGCGTCTGGCGCATCGCGAAGGCTTTATCTCCGTAGAGCATCTCAAGCGCTATACAACGTTGGGCATGGGGACTGATCAGGGTAAGACCTCCAACATTACTGGATTGGCGATCATGGCCTCGCTTCGCGGCGAGCCGATCCAGGCGGTTGGCACCACAACCTTCCGCCCGCCCTACACGCCAATTGCCATTGGTGCGATGGGCGGATCAGAAATTGGTCAGCATTATCGCCCCCGCCGCCGCACTCCGATGCAGGATTGGCATATGGAGCGAGCCGGGGAAATGTTGCCCGCGGGGATGTGGGAACGCCCGCGCCATTATCCAGCCCATAAAGGCGAGACCCTGCGGGAGGCCTATATTCGCGAAACCGCGCAGACCCGCAAATCCGCAGGAATTTGCGACGTCACGACCTTGGGTAAAATTGATGTCCAGGGCCCCGATGCCGCTGAATTCCTAAACCGCCTCTATGCCAATGGCTTTGCCAAATTGCCGGTTGGCAAGGCACGCTATGGCCTGATGTTGCGAGAGGATGGCTATGTCTATGACGATGGCACGACGTCGCGATTGAGTGAAAATCATTTTGTAATGACCACGACCACGGCCAATGCTGTGCCGGTCATGGCCAAGATGGAATATTATCTGCAAGTCGTCTGGCCAGACCTGAAGGTTAAAATCGTCAGTGTGACCGAACAATATGCCGCCATCGCAGTGGCGGGTCCTAACAGCCGCAAGATCATGCAGAAGATTGTTGATCTGGATATTTCCAACGAGGCATTCCCCTTCATGGGCTGTGCCCCCTGCATGGCGGCGGGCGTACCCAGCCGCCTGTTCCGGATCAGTTTCTCTGGCGAACTGGCCTTCGAAATCAATGTGCCCAGCGACTATGGTCAATATATCTGGGATGCGCTGGTCGAGGCGGGTAAAGAATTCGACATGGTGCCCTATGGCCTGGAAGCCCTGGGCAATATGCGGATTGAGAAAGGCCACGTCGCCGGGTCTGAACTGGATGGCCGTACCACGGCGGAAGATCTGGGCCTGGGCAAGATGCTGTCCAAACAGAAGGACTTTATCGGCAAGGCGCTGGCCTATCGCGAAGGTTTTGTCGCCGATCCTCGCAAGAAACTGGTCGGACTGGTGCCGGTGGATGGAAAATCCTCTCTGCCCAATGGCTCTCAGATCATTGAAAGTGCGGATTCCAAACCACCGGTCAAAATGCTGGGCCATGTGACCGCCAATGGCTTCAGTCCGGAACTGAACACGCCCATGGCGCTGGCTTTGTTGGAAGGGGGCCTGACCCATGAAGGTGATATTGTGATTGTCGCCAACCCTCTGAAGGGCCTGTCCATTCCGGCCAAAGTGACCAATCCTGTCTTTGTCGATCCAGAAGGGAAACGGCTCCATGCCTGATACGGCCCCCAAAATAATCCGACGCTCCGCCCTGGACGGGCATCGGCATGTCGGTGATTTCGGCACCATCAAAGGCGGTGTGCCTGGAATCGTGATACAGGAACGCCGCGCATTATCCATCGTCCATCTGGACGCCTGGGCGGATCAGGTTGTGGCCTGCGGCAAGGCGATTGAGAAAGCCTGTGGCACGGCCCCCGCCGCTGACCCGGTAAAGGCATCTGAGAAAAACGACACAACCGTGCTGTGGGTCGGCCCAAACCGCTGGCTGATCGTGGAACCGGAAAGCCGGGATCTTTTTGCGACGTTAAGTGCAGACGTTACCGATGATCTGGCGACCCTGACCGATCAGGGCCATTCACGGGTCTGCTGGCGCATCACTGGTCCAAATATGCGTGATCTGCTGGCCAAAGGCTCCACTATCGATTTCGATCAGAGCCAATTCATCCCTGGGGATTGTGTTGGAACCCTGTTGAGCCATTTCACCACCGTGCTGCATTGCCGGGGAGACGATACAGTCGATATTTACGCTGCCCGCTCCTTTGCAGTGGATCTGGACCATTGGCTGACCTCGTCGAGCCTGGAATATGGCCTGTGGGTGCTGGAACCAGCCTGAAGACTGCTTCAATATAAAAAAGGCCGCGCTCCATTGGCGCGGCCTTTTTCATTTTTCGGACATGTCCGATTATGCCGTCATGCCCTTGCTGAAAGGCAGTGTCCGAATACGTCGCCCTGATGCACGGAAGACAGCATTGGCGACCGCTGGCCCAATGGGGGGCACGCCCGGCTCTCCAACCCCTGTCGGGGATTCTGTACTGGGCATAATATGAACCTCAACTTGGGGCATATGATCGATGCGCAGCGGCAGATAGGTATCGTAATTCCCCTGATCCACCTCTCCCTTGGTCATCGTGATTTCTTCCTGAAGGATGGCCCCCAATCCGAATCCAACTCCGCCTTCAATCTGGGCCTTGATCGTATCCGGGTTTATCGCAGTGCCGACATCCACGGCGGCCACCACCCGGTGTACCTTAATATCCGTGCCATCGACAGAAACTTCCGCCACCTGCGCCACATAAGAGCTAAAGCTCTCATGGACCGAGACACCCAGGCTGTGGCCTTCCGGCAGAGCCTTGCCCCATCCTGCCTTCTCCGCCGCCAGTTTCAGAACAGCCGCATGACGGGGATGGTCCTTCAACAAGGCCAGTCGATACGCGACTGGATCTGCCCCAACGGCATCAATGATTTCGTCCAGAAAGACCTCTGTCGCATAGCCGGTATGGGTCGATCCGACTGAACGCCACCACAGGACCGGCACACCAACCTTCGTGGATGTCAGCCCAACAGACATATTGGGGATCGAATAAGGCAGCGTCGAGGAGCCCTCGACAGAGGTTGGATCGACACCATTCTGGACCATGCTGGCAAAAGGCCCACCGTCCATAATGGATTGGCCGACAATATGGTTCTCCCAGGCGATAATCTTGCCTTCCTTGTCCAATCCAGCCCGCATTTGATGTACATAGGCAGGGCGATAACGACCTCCTCGCATGTCATTTTCGCGAGTCCATTGGACCTTAACCGGCGCTTTCCAGCCAATCGCCTTTGCCACCGCAACGGACTCAGCCACGACATCGGCATCCGGTACACCGCGACGACCAAAGCCACCACCGGTTTTCAGGATATGCAGTACAACCTTATCCGGGGTCGTTTCAGCGATTTGGGAGGCGATGTATTGATACAGGCCCGGCATTTGATGACCGCCCCAAACTTCCAGAACACCCTCTGGCGACATCCGTGCAACCGCATTCAGCGGCTCCATGGACGCATGGGCCAGGTAGGGAAATTCATAGGTGGCCTCGATCACTTTATCAGCCTGGGCCATCGCGCCGGCGGTATCCCCATCATTGCGGGCCATGGCCTGGGGCGCCTGCTTCGCCAATGCCCGATATTCCGACAGGATTTCGTCCGTGCTGCGGGTTTCGGCCTTGCTCTCATCCCAATCAGCAGTCACCAGATCACGGCCCTTCAGGGCGGTCCACATATCCTGTGCGACAACGGCAATGCCGCGATCAATGGCAACGACATCAACAACACCTTTTAAGGCTTTCGCCTTGCTGCCATCAAAAGCCGTCAGCGTTGCGCCAAATTTTGGCGGATGAATCATCACGGCGGTCAACATGCCGGGCAGTTTCACATCAATGGTGAAATCTTGCTGTCCCTTGGTTTTGCCGACACGGTCATACCGGCGCAGATCCGGGTTCCCAATCTGGGTCCAGTCTGCAGGAGATTTCAGCGCAACATTTGTCGGGACAGGCATAGATGCGGCTGCCTTGGCGAATGTGCCGAAGCCCGCCGCCCGGGCGCTGGCCTCATGGATGATTTGCCCAGCCTTCACAGTGATTTCACCGGCTGGAACGTTCCAGTCTGCCGCCGCTGCTGCGATCAGCATTTCCCGCGCTGTCGCGGCTGCCATGCGATACCGATCCCAGGACGTTACCATGGAGGTAGACCCGCCCGTAATCTGCGCAACACCCCCCATTGCCGTATTGCCATAAAGGGCCAGATCGCCGGTTACCCCGCGGACATCAACTTGGGACCAGCTGGCCCCCAATTCCTCCACAACCAAGGTGGCTATGCCATGATAAGACCCCTGCCCCATATCAAACTGGGACGACAAAATTGTGACGGATCCATCCTGTGCAATTTCAAGATAGGCTGCCAATGGATTGACCGAAGTAGATTCCGCCGCATGACCAGATAGGGGTTTAAAACCAATCGCCAAACCGGTGGCCGTTGCCGCTGCAGACAACAGAAAGCCACGACGAGACACATTAAATTCCGGCTGAGCCGAAACACTTTGGGAGATTTTTCTAGGGAGCATCGATTAAGCCTCCAATCGACGCGCAGCTTCATGGATGCCTGCGCGAATGCGTTGATAGGTGGCGCAGCGGCACAGATTGCCGCTCATTGCGTCGTCGATATCGCCATCACTGGGCTTTGGATTTTCTGCCAACAGCGCGACAGCGGACATGATCTGGCCAGACTGGCAGTAACCACATTGCGGTACATCCAGATCGGCCCAAACTTTCTGAACTGTTTCGGCAACTTTATTGCCGGTAACGCCTTCGATTGTCGTGATTGAGGCACCTTCAACATCGCCCAGGAAGGTCTGGCAGGACCGCGTTGGAACGCCATCCAAATGCACGGTACAGGCGCCACATTGTGCCAAGCCACAGCCAAATTTCGTGCCTGTCAGACCTGCGTGATCCCGCAAGGCCCACAGCAACGGCATATCAGGATCGGCGTCCAGGCTGATCTCTGCGCCGTTTAATGTAAATTTTGTCATTGGGAGTCCCCTGTCATGATCGGTTACAGAGATAAATAGAATGACTTCTAAAAGTAACAAGTTCGTTTAAATGGCATGAATTATCCTATACGATGCATGAATGGACCGTGATCTTCTCATACATCTGCCCGTCATTCTGTCGGTGGCCCGATGCCAGGGCTTTGCCGCAGCAGCCAAAGAACTGGGCATGAGTGCGTCTGCTGTCAGCCATGCGGTGAAGACGGTAGAGGACCGGCTGGGCCTGCCCCTTTTTGCGCGCACGACCCGCACCGTCTCATTGACCGATTGGGGTGTCGATTTCATCAAGACTGTTGCCCCTGCTTTTTCCGAAATTTCGGAGGCCATGGAGCGGGTTCAAGCCGCCAAAGGGCAAGTGTCGGGGCTGTTGCGGATAAATATTCCGCATATGTCTCTGAACAAAACGATTTTGCCGGTGATTCAGGCACTATCCATACGGCATCCAAAATTGACGGTAGAGATTTTTGCGGACAACGCGATGACCGATATTGTTGCGACGCGGTTCGATGCGGGAATTCGCGTTGGCGGTATGCTGGCGCAAGACATGGTTGCCATTCGGCTTGCGCCGCCCTTTCATTGGATCATCGTTGCGTCACCCGACTATTTGGCCAGCCATGGCACACCCCAATCCATCAATGATTTAAAGCACCACAATTGCATCAGCTATCGCATGACGAGTTCTGGGCGAATCTATCAATGGGAAGTGATGCAGGACGGCATTGAGGTCACCCTTGAAACCGAAGGAAATGTCGTCGTCAATTCAGGTCAACTGGCGATCGAGGTCGTCCTGGCGGGCATTGGCATGACCTATGTGCCAAAACCAACGGTACAAGATCTATTGGACAATGGCAGTCTGGTGGAGGTTTTGCCGGGTGCAAACTCTCTCGAATCCGGGCTGTTTCTGTACTTCACCCGCAGTGCCGGGCGCACGCCGAAGCTGCGCGCCTTTATCGACACCGCAAAGGAAGTATTGAAGCTTTAGAGGCCGTCGAACAAACTGGTGGACAGATAGCGTTCTGCAAAGCTGGCCAGCAGCACAACGATGGTCTTGCCCTTCATATCTGGCCGTTCTGCCAGTTCCAGCGCAGCGGCAATCGCAGCCCCCGAAGAAATCCCACAAGCGACCCCTTCAAGTTTCGCCGCTTCGCGCGCCGTGGCGAAGGCAGTTTCATTCGCGATGCGGATTACATCATCAATGATTTTGGTATTCAGATTGTCCGGAATGAAGCCAGCGCCAATGCCCTGAATTTTATGTGGGCCGGGCTTGCCGCCTGAAATAACCGGGCTGTCTTCCGGTTCCACCGCGATGATTTTCACATTCGGGTTATGCTGTTTCAGGACTTCCCCGACACCGGTAACGGTTCCACCCGTGCCCACGCCCGCCACGAAATAGTCAATTTTGCCGCCGGTATCTTTCAGCAGCTCCTGGGCTGTGGTTTCCCGATGAATCTGAGGATTGGCCGGATTGGCGAACTGCTGGGGAATAATCGCATCGGGCATCGTCTTTTGCAGTTCTTCGGCCCGCGCGATCGCGCCCTTCATGCCCAATTCAGCAGGTGTCAGATCCAGCTCTGCACCCAAAAGCTTCAGCATCCGGCGGCGTTCCACTGACATGCTTTCCGGCATCGTCAGGATCAGGCGATAGCCCTTTGCTGCAGCAACAAAGGCCAGCGCGATCCCGGTATTGCCGGATGTTGGTTCGATCAGCACGGTCTTACCCGGCGTTGCAACACCCTGTGCCTCCAGTGACTGGATCATGGCATAACCGATGCGATCCTTTACGCTGGACAGGGGATTGAAATATTCCAATTTCGCCAGGATTTCGACATCCACACCATGGGCTTTTGTCAGTCGCGATAACCGAACCAACGGGGTCGCGCCAATCGTATCCAGAATGCTGTCATAGACCTTGCCCCGGAATTCACCCGTCGAGGAAAGAGGATTGTTTTTCGCGTCTGTCATGATTTTCGTCCCTTGTTAATTTCTAAGATTTATCTGGCTCGACCTTAACCTACGATGGCGCATGCGCAAACCACTCTCAGCAGGATTCTTGTCCCCTAAATCATGAAATCGAACTGGTTCTGGGACTGGCTTTCAATACCAGCCCGCTGAGCGGCAACGCACAGATCTTCGACGGTTTTCTTAGACAGGCTTTCCATCGCGTAATCTTCGATCTCCTGCCAAATTGGGCGCAGGACGGTGTGGCCCAGCTCGCTGCCGGCGGGATCGGTCAGGGGGTCGCGTCCGCCTTCCATGTCATGTACCACAGCAACAATATCCGCGACGGAGATGCGACGGCGCTCTTTGGCCAAGCGATACCCACCCCTGGGGCCGCGCACACCACGCAGAATCTCCGCATGCACCAATTGCTGCAGAACCTGCTCCAGATAGCGGCGAGGAATGCCCTGGCGGTCTGCAATCTCCTTGGACTGAACTGGCAGGTCAGAGGCGTGATAAGCAATATCCAACACAGCCTCAATCGCGAACATCAATTTCTTGGTCAGCCGCATAGGTCCCCTTCCCTCTATCGTATGCCGGTGGAGCCGAAGCCACCATCGCCGCGCTGTGTTTCGTCCAAATCCTGGGTTTCGTTCCAAATCAGCGTTACCACTGGCGCAATCACCATCTGGGCGATCCGCATGCCGCGCTCTATCGCAAAGTCAGACTGTCCGTGATTGATAAGAATGACCCCGACTTCTCCCCGATAATCACTATCGACTGTGCCGGGCGTGTTCAAAACCGTAACGCCAAACTTGGCCGCCAATCCAGAACGGGGCCGAACCTGCGCCTCATAGCCCGGTGGTAGAGCGATTTTCAAACCGGTTGGAATGATCGCACTGTCGCCGGGGGCCAGGATTTTGGTTTCCTCAATCGCCGCCAATAGGTCACAGCCCGCTGCCTCCACACTGCCATAGGCGGGCAGTGGTAAATCTGCCCCATGGGCCAGGCGTTGAACCCGAACGTCGATCTTTGTGGTCATACAATCAGTCTCACTTTTTACTTTTTGATCCGGCATCCGCCTTAAAATACACGACGATACGGTCTGCAAGGGTTGCTGCAACAGCGGCCTTGCTCTGGGCGGGCCAGTCTTCCGCCCCCGTCTGTGTGATGAAATGGATAGTGTTGTTGTCGCCCCCGAACGTACCTGTTCCTAGGGAAACGTCATTGGCCAGAATCCAGTCGCATCCCTTGCGCGCGCGCTTAGCGATGGCTTTTTCAATGACCGATCCGGTCTCCGCCGCAAAGCCAATGACCAAGGCGGGTCGATCAGGCGACGGCGCCGCAATGGTTTTCAAAATATCTGGATTTTCTGTCAGCGTCAGCGTCGGGCACTCCGCGCCATCCTGTTTCTTTAATTTCAGGTCCGATTGGGATGCAATGCGCCAGTCAGCTACCGCGGCGGCAAAGATCGCCACATCGACGGGCTGGGCTGCCTGACAGGCCGTCAGCATATCCTGCGCCGTTTCAACCCGCACAGTCGTGACACCCGTTGGATCAGGCAGATTCGTTGGGCCACTGACAAATGTCACAGATGCACCCTGTGCAGCCAGGGCGACGGCAATCGCGTGCCCCTGTTTACCAGAGGATCGGTTGGCAATATAGCGAACAGGATCAATCGGCTCATGCGTTGGGCCGGAAGTGACCAGCACCTTGCGCCCATTCAAGGGTTTTTCTGAAGGGGCTGAAGAGTCTGAAAGGGCCGCCTGAATGGCGCTGACAATTTCCGCGGGCTCTGACAGCCGTCCAAGCCCGAATTCGCCACAGGCCATGGGGCCCTCATTCGGGCCAATCACCGATACGCCTCTGTCTTTCAGAATTGCCAGATTGGCTTGCGTTGCTGGATGGTCCCACATGCGCACATTCATCGCGGGTGCGACCATGACAGGCTTGTCGGTTGCCAACAGAACGGTAGTTGCCAGATCATCCGCCAGACCCGCCGTCATTTTGGCCAGAATATCGGCACTGGCTGGCGCGACGATAATCAGGTCTGCCTGCCGTGATAGCTGTATATGACCCATTTCCTGTTCATCGGTCAGGGAGAACAGGTCCTGATAGACCTTCTCCTCACTGAGTGCCGCCAAAGATAGCGGGGTGACGAACTGCGCGCCGCCCTTAGTCAAAACACACCGTACAGCGATGCCCTTTTCTTTCAGACGTCGTATCAGTTCCAGCGATTTATACGCTGCGATACCCCCTGATATGATCAAGACAATGCGGTGTTGCGCCGCCATCGATTTTTCCCGAAACGGTTAAAAAACAGAATCTCTATGTAGATTAATCTTCGCCTCGCCACAAGAGCATGCAGGTCACCAAAGTTCTACAGTATAAAACCGCCTAACCCGCCAAATTCGCCGCAATTACTGCCAAAAGGGCAATTATCACAACCGGTGCCCACAGTTTCACATTCTCCGCCATGCCTTCAGGCTCCCGCAGGCTGCCATCAGGATTCATGCCATTTTTGGCCAGACGATCCAGGGTCTCTTCCGCCTTTTGCAAGGTTCGAGGCAAGCGTTCCAGCGTATCCATCGTATCGCGCAGGGTATCGGTGATCCGGGCTTCGGGGCCGCGGTTGACGATCATCCATTCTTCAATCAAGGGCCTGGCCAACAACCACATGTTCAAATTGGGATTCAGGGTGCGCCCAACCCCTTCGGCGACCAGCATGGTTTTCTGTAAAAGCAAAAGATCGGGCTGGGTTGGCATATCAAACCGCTCCGTCGTGCGGAACAATTGTTCCAACAACCGCCCAACGGAAATTTCATTCAGGGATTTATCCAGCACCGGCTCCCCAATCGCACGCAACGCCTGAGTAAACAGGTCGCGCGATTGCGTCGGGGGGATATAGCCAATTTCAAAATGAGCATCGGCAACGCGGCGATAATCACGGCTGAGGAACCCAACCAGCGTATCCGCCATAAAAATCCGCTGCCGCCGGGTAACGCGCCCCATAATCCCAAAATCTACGGGGCAGAGCCGCCCTGTTTCATCGATGAACATATTTCCTGGATGCATATCCGCATGGAAATACCCATCCCGGAAAACCTGTAAAAAGAAAATCCGCGATGACCGGGCCAGGATATCGTCGACATCATGACCGGCGGCGCGCAGGGCATCGACATCATCAATATTGATGCCGCGAATGCGTTCCGTGGTCAGCACGCGCTGGCCGGTGCGTTCCCAATCCACATCGACGACATGGAACCCTTCATCGCCTTCACAGTTTTCTTTCAGTTCCGCCGCAGCCGCCCCTTCAAGACGCAAGTCCAGTTCTACCCGGATCCATTCTTCGAATGTGTTCACAACGGCAACGGGCTTCAGACGACGGATCGGCGGATAAACCCGCTCTGCGAATCTTGCCAAAAAGCGAAACAAGCCAACATCGCGGTCCAATTTGTCGACGATGCCGGGCCGCAACACCTTAACCGCGACATCCCGGCCATCGGGCGTGACTGCAAAATGAACCTGCGCGATAGAGGCCGCCGCAACCGGGTCGCGGTCAAACTGTGCAAAAGCCTCCATCAGCGGCATGGCAAGCGTTTCTTCAATCGTTTGAATAGCTAGATCGGTTGGAAAGGGATCCAACCCATCCTGCAGCAGTTCCAAATCATGGGCTACCTCATCGCCAACCAGATCTGCCCGCACCGACAGGGCCTGACCCAATTTAACATAGCTTGGACCCAAATCCGCAAAGGCAGCAGCCAGGCGCTCGCCCGGGCGACCAGGGCGCTTGCGCCTGAACAGAACACGCAACAACCAGACACAGGCCCGCAATGGCGCCATGCGACGGCTGACCTGTTCCAGTGGCCATAGGGCATCATGCCGGGCCAAGCTGCGCGCAATCGCGACCAAACGAGCAAGGTGAAAAAGACCCGTCAACATCGTCTAAATACGCCATCCCTGGTGAATAGCCGCAATGCCGCCGGATAGATTGCGATAGGTGACGTTCTCAAATCCAACATCACGCATCTTTCCACACA
>JARGPE010000112.1 GCA_029212835.1 Alphaproteobacteria bacterium
TCATGCTGTCCATACCGATGACATGATCAAATGACCCTAAATCGGGTGACAACATATCGCCAGACAGCCACGTCACAGTGCCCGCCAAATCCGTCGGTGCCCGTTCTCGCGCCAATTCCACCAGGGTCGGGGATAGATCAATTGCCGTCACGACAGCACCGCGTCTTGCAGCCTCAATCGACAGCGCACCGGTGCCACATCCTGCATCCAGGATCGTCATGCCGGTCAAATCTTCTGGCAACCAGGACAGCAGCGCATTGCGAATCTGATCGCGCCCCGCCCGCACGGTTGCGCGGATCTTGCTGACCGGTGCATCGGTCGTCAGCTTCGCCCAAGCCTCAACCGCGGTACGATCAAAATAGGTCTCTAACTGACCTCGGCGTGCAATATAGGTTCCGGTTTCCATCGGTCCGGCCTTTCTCAATCAAAGCCTAGGAAATCAAAGATATCGCGGTCCTTCATCGGGAGCGCATCCAATGGCTCCACCCCGGCATACAGCGTGGCGGCCAGTTTCATGTATTCGTTCTGAACCTTTTCCAATTCAGGCGACGGTTCCATTTCGAACAGCACGCTTTTTTTCAAGCGGCTGCGACGGATCACATCCAATTGTGGAAAATGTGCCAGGGTCTTAAGACCAACCGCCGCATTGAAACGATCGATCTCATCGGTGGCATCGCTGCGATTGGCGATCACGCCGCCGACGCGAACGTCGTAGTTCTTTGCCTTGGCATTGATCGCCTGGACGATGCGGTTCATGGCAAAGATTGAGTCGAAGTCATTGGCGGTCACGATCACCGCGCGTTCGGCATGCTGCAGCGGGGCTGCGAAGCCACCGCAAACGACATCGCCCAACACGTCGAAAATCACCACATCGGTGTCTTCCAGCAGGTGATGTTCCTTCAGTAATTTCACAGTCTGACCGACGACATAGCCGCCACAGCCCGTTCCAGCGGGTGGACCGCCTGCTTCCACACACATCACGCCGTTATAGCCTTCGAAGACAAAATCCTCGATGCGCAGCTCTTCAGCATGGAAATCGACCTGCTCCAGCGCATCAATCACGGTGGGCTGCAGTTTTTTGGTCAAGGTGAAGGTGGAGTCGTGCTTGGGATCGCAGCCGATCTGTAGCACCCGCAGGCCCAGCTTGGAAAAGGCCACCGACAGGTTGGAGGAGGTTGTCGATTTCCCGATCCCCCCTTTGCCATAGACGGAGAAAACCTTTGCCGTGTCGATCTGCATGGCCGGGTCCAGATGAACCTGAACGCTGCCATCACCGTCCATGCCGCGACGCAATCCCTGAGGCTTGGCCACCGTAGATTTCGCTAGGGTGGATCCGTCGCGCTTCATTGTGTCGAGTACAAAACTCATGCCGCTGCCTCCGCGTTAATGCCTTCGAGCCGGTCTTCCAACTCGTCTCCCGCAGCCTGAAGGGCAGCGAGTGTTTCGGGATCTGGTGTCCAGTAATTGCGCTCATGCGCTTCCAGCAGGCGATTGGCGACACGCGCCGATGCCTTTGGATTTAGCTCCGCCATCCGGCGACGCATTTCTGGATCCAGGACGTATGTTTCTGTGATCTGCTTAAACACCCAGGGGGTGACCTGACCGGTCGTCGCCGACCAGCCCAATGTGTTGGTGACGCAGGCTTCGATTTCCCGCACACCCTCATAACCATGCTTCAGCATGCCTTCATACCAGGTCGGGTTCAGCATCCGGGTCCGGGCCTCCAGCGAGACCTGCTCCGTCAGCGTACGGATTTTCCCGTCGCTACTGGTCTGATCCCCGATATAGACGGGAATGCCGACCCCGCCCGAGGCGGTCTTCGCCGCGCGGGCAATGCCGCCCAGCGTATCGAAGTAATGATCAATGGTGGTCACACCTACTTCCACCGATTCAAGGTTCTGATAGGCCAGTTGAACACCGGCCAGCATGGAATTCATTAGTGCCTTTTGCGGCTGTGGGCTGCCATTCACGCCATAGGCGAAGCTCTTGTTCTCGGTGAACATTGCGCCCAACTCGCCCTCGTCTTCCCATTGTCCGCTGCCGATCAGGCCGTTGACGTTAGAGCCGTAATTCCCATCGGAATTGCTGAACACCCGCAAGGCGGCGGTATCCATGTCGCAGCCTTTTTCTCGCTGATAGGCCAGCGAATGTTTGCGCACGAAATTCATGTCCAACGGCTCATCCGCTTTGGAGGCCATCAGGGCGGCCTGCGCCAGCAGCTTGGTCTGCAGCGGCAGAAGATCACGGAAAATGCCTGACAGGGTCATCACAACGTCAATGCGCGGGCGACCCAATTCTTCCAAGGGAATCAGGGAAGCCCCGACCAAGCGCCCGAAACTGTCAAAGCGCGGCTTGGCCCCAAACAGCGCCAGGGCCTGACCAATAGGCCCTCCTTCGCTTTTCAGGTTATCCGTACCCCACAGGACCATGGCGACCGATTCCGGGAAACCATTGCCATCGGCGATGTGACGCTCGATCAGCCGTGTCGCCTGCCGCGCGCCATCTTCCACTGCAAAGGCACTGGGCAGGCGGAACGGGTCAAAGCCATGCAGATTACGGCCCGTTGGCGCAATTTCTGGCGTGCGAAGAATATCACCGCCGGGAACAGGGCGGACATAACCGCCATCCAAAGCATGGATCAGCGCGCCCAATTCATGGTCTTTTGCCAGAAGCGCGTTGGAGCGCACCAGACCGGCCAACGCCTCCATTTCAGCAGCGGATCCAGAAAGCCCCGCCATGTTCGCTGCCGCTTTTGCATCTGCCCCGGCGGCAATTGCCTCCACAGCACTGCGCGGCAGCGCATGGTCATAGGCTGATTGGCTCATCAATTCCAACAGATCGGTTCGGGCGTCTTGTGACATGCCCTGGCCGACAATATGCAGACCATCTGGAATCAAGGTTGCTTCCAATTCCCGCAACCGGGTCTGCAATTCAAAGATTTCCGGTTCAGAGGATACACCCCATTGCGGCTCTTCTTCCGCAAGGTCCAGCGCCACAGCCTGACTTTGGATAATTTCCGCCAGACCCAAGCGCGACTCAATATCGTCTGGATGTGACGACCGCCAGCGATCCAGCGAAGCCTTTAAATCGATCAGGCCCTTATACAGCCCAGCCTTATGCACCGGCGGGGTCATATAGCTGATCAGGGTCGCGGCGGAACGGCGCTTGGCAATCGTGCCTTCCGATGGATTGTTCGCGGCATAGAGATAGAAATTCGGCAGGGATCCGATCAGACGTTCAGGCCAGCAGGTGTCGGACATCCCAGCCTGCTTGCCCGGCATGAATTCCAGGGCACCATGAGTGCCGAAATGCAGCGCGGCATCAGCCTGAAATTCTTCACGCAGATAGCGATAAAAGGCAGAGAATGCATGGGTCGGGGCGAAGTCTTTTTCAAAGAGCATCCGCATTGGATCCCCTTCGTAACCAAAGCCCGGTTGGATCGCGATCAGGACATTGCCAAACTGCATTCCCAATACGAGCGACCATCGGTCAATTGACGGCCCGGTGCGGGCCCCCAGCAGGCCTCAATCTGTTTCAGATAAGGTTCATTGCGCACATGATCGTCAACCGAGATCGTCGCATGGACATTGGCATCGGTGCCATATCGGTCGCTGTTGCCAGTCAGAACCTTCTCGCGCAAGGCAGCGGCGTCTTCTGGCAGGTCGCCGATCGTATAGCCTTGCGCCTTCATTTCCGTCAGCGTGTTGAACAGCGACTCGAAGACAGACAAGAAAGCTGCGGTTCCCGTTGCGCCTGCATTGGGTGGGAAGTTAAACAGCACGACAGCGATTTTCTTATTGGCGCGTTCGGTCTGGCGTAGCGTGACGATCTTCTCAACCCGGCGGGCCATTACCTCAACCTGCACCGGATCGGCGACCATGGAACTGCCGCCCTCAACTTCTCCCCCCCGACGCCCGCCGTAAACACTGGGCGCAATAACACCGTCCAATTCGGGGATCGCCACCATGATTGTCGCCTCAAACGGCATCAATCCCTGGTCCGAGCCACGCCATTGATCCAGCGTTTGGAATTCCAACGCATGACCCGACAGGCAAGGCACATTCAACCCGTCCAGCATCTTCGACGCCGCAACCGAGTCATTGTAAGCGGGGCCGCCGACCAGCGAGAACCCGGTCAGGCAGACCATGGCATCCACAGTTGCCTTGCCATCTTTCTGAAAGAATTTCTCTACCGCCGGGCGGGAATCCAGGCCGTTGGCGAAAGCAGGGATTGCCCGCAGGCCGCGCCGTTCCAGTGCTGTGATCACGCCATCATAATGACCCGCATCACCCGCCAGCACATAAGATCGCAGCAAGACCAATCCGATGCGGCCTTTTTCTGGCACAGCCATCTCTGGCAAATCAGCGATTTCGGTCACGGTGCGCTGGCCCAAACGGGGGTGATACAAACCAACATCTGGATAATCGACCGGCGGATCTGCCTGAACCATGCCCCGCAAGGCAGCGCGGTCACCTGAAGCACAGGTCTGGATCATAAACCGCACCAGGCTGGCCAGGTTCACATCACTGCAAGCCAGCCAATATTGCATAACCAGGAAGTAAGCGCGCACATCCTGTGCAGAACCCGGAATGTATTTCAGAATGGCCGGCAGGCGGCGCAGCATGGCCATCCGGTTCTCACCAGAGTTGCACAGCCCTCGGCAAGCTTGTTGCGACTTGCACGGGATCGGCTGGTTACATTTCCGGTCCTTTTGAGCGCCAGAACCCTTCAGTTTTTTTAACAGATTGATCGCCGCAGAAGGCTTGGCCTGCATATCGAACCGACCCAGGCGGGTCAGCTTCACAACCTCACCCGCCGACATGCAGGCGATCATCGCATCGCAGTTTTCGCGACGCGCCAGCAGGTCTGGCAGAACCGCTTGAATCTGATTCTCCACAAACAGCATCGCCACCAGAATGATATCACCGGTGGCGATATCCGCACGGCAGGACTCCAGGGCCTTGATCGATTTGTCCCAATCAACCGCCGCATGAAAAGACAGGCGCAGGCCAGGCAATTCCCGCTGCAGTGCCGGACGGGCGCGGTCAATCGCCCCGCGCAGCACGCTGTCGAGGCCAATAATCACAACATTGATCGGGACGGCGTTACCGTCCGAAATGCGCTTTTGCATCGTACAATGTCTCTAGAGTGATCGGAGAAATGCCGTTCTCCCGCGCGTAAAGTTCGGTGTTCTTCCGTGCCTTGCCCCGCACGAAGAAGGGAATTTTCTTCAGCTCCGCTTCCGCATCTGAAACCCAGACTGCGGTCCATTCCGTGGTTGTCGTTGTGGTTTTTGTCTCGACGGCCGCCTCGCCCGGGAATGCCTGTTCCGGGCTGTCGGAGCGTTCCTTCACAGCACCGTGGCCAAGATGCGACGCCTGGGCATCGCCGTGAAATTCGAAATCTTCCCGGAACATGCCCAACAAATGCTCTTCCAGGCCCATCATCAGCGGATGAACCCAGGTATCGAAAATAACATTGGCGCCTTCGAACCCCATTTGAGGGGAATAACGCGCGGGGAAGTCCTGGACATGAACGGGTGCAGATATCACCGCACAGCCAATGCCCAATCGCTTGGCGATATGCCGCTCCATCTGCGAGCCCAGAACCATTTCTGGCTCCAGCGCTTCAATGGCGGCTTCAACTTCCAGGTAATCGTCACTAATCAGGGCTTCCAAGCCATAGAGCTTGGCGGCATCGCGCACATCACGGGCCTGTTCCCGGCTGTATGTACCAAGGCCGACTACTTTGAAGCCGAATTCCTTATCCGCGATCCGGGCAGCCGCAATGGCATGGGTCGCATCACCAAAGATGAAAACCCGCTTGCCGGTCAGATAATTTGAATCGACAGAGCGGGAATACCAAGGCAACCGCGAGGGAGCCTGTGCTAAGACTGCGGCGGGGTCGATACCCGTGATTTCTGCAACTTCTGCAATGAAATCCCGCGTCGCGCCAACACCGATCGGCACAGTCTTGGTATAGGGCTGAGCAAAGGTGCGCTGCAGCCATTTCGCCGCTGTATCGGCAATTTCTGGATACAGCACGACGTTGAAATCTGCATCACCCAGATTCTGGATATCCGCCGCGGTCGCATCCATCGGTGCGACACTGGCAACATCCACACCCAACGAGGTCAGCAGACGGGTGATTTCGGTAATGTCATCGCGATGACGGAACCCCAAAGCCGTCGGACCCAACAGATTGCAGCGTGGGCGTTGACCCTCAGGACGGGCGGGCCGTTTCCAGCCTGCCTCTGGTGCCTTCGCCCCTGCAAGCCCGCGAACCAGATGATAGAAAGTCTCTGACGCGCCCCAATTTTCCTTGCGCTGATAAGATGGCAGTTCCAACGGGACAACCGGGATCGGCAGGTTCAGCGCCTTGGCAAGTCCGGCGGGGTCGTCCTGAATCAGTTCTGCCGTGCAGGAAGACCCGACCAGCATGGCCGCCGGCTTGAACCGCTCATAGGCTTCCGCCATTGCAGACTTGAATAATTCCGCCGTGTCAGTCCCCAGATCGCGGGCCTGGAAGGTTGTGTACGTGACCGGTGGGCGTTTCTGCCGACGCTCAATCATCGTAAACAGCAGATCCGCATAGGTATCACCCTGCGGCGCGTGCAAGACATAATGGACATCCTGCATTGCGGTTGCGATGCGCATCGCGCCAACATGGGGCGGGCCTTCATATGTCCAGACGGTCAGTTGCATCGCCTCAGACCTCCAACCGGGTGCGGCGCACCAAGGGGCGCGCGAAAAGTTCAGCCAGGTCGCCCGCCTGCTCAAAGCCTTGGATAGGCGTGAAGACCAATTCGATGGACCATTTCGTAGCCCGGCCTTCAGCCTCCAGCGGATTAGCGAGACCCAGGCCACAGACGATCAGGTCTGGATTGCTGTCACGGCAACGATCCAACTGTTTCTCAACATCCTGACCTTCGCTCAACTGCACATCCCGGGGCAGTAGGTCGAGTTCCCGCTCCAGATGCTGGCGATGCAGGAAGGGCGTACCGACTTCAATCAATTTCATATCCAGCTCGCGGGCCAGGAAACGGGCCAACGGTGGTTCCAATTGAGAGTCCGGAAAAAAGAAAATGCTCTTACCGCCCAACACTTCCTTCTGTCGTTCAACCGCGACTCTGGCCCGCTCCTGGCCGGGGGCGACCACTTTCTCAAAATGCTTTGGATCGACGCCAACGGCATCAGCAGCGGCCTTCAGCCAAAGTGTTGTACCCTCCGCCCCAAGGGGGAACGGCGCGGACAGGCGTTTCGCGCCACGATCTTCCAAGATCCGTCCGGTATCGCCCAAAAACGGCTGTGCCAGGAGATAACGGGTATTGGGGCCAACCGGCGGCAGCGAGCGGCTGTTGCGCGGCGGCAGAAAATGCACAGGGCCTATGCCCAATTCGTCGAATAAACGGCGGAATTGATCCTCCACCACATCCGCCAGCGAGCCAACAACCATCAGCGACGCCGGCGCCTCCTCAGCTTCCACTGGCAGTTCTGGCACCAGGGAGGCAAGACAGGCGTCTTCGCCTTGAGTGAAGGTGGTTTCAATCCCACTGCCGGAATAATTCAGGATGCGTACATCGGGCATATATTGACGGGACAACCGCTGCGCCGCGCGCGACAGGTCCAGCTTAATCACTTCTGACGGGCAAGACCCAACAAGGAACAGCAGCTTGATATCCGGGCGGCGCTGCAACAGGCGGGTTACAACGCGATCCAGTTCCTCGTTCATATCGGCCAGACCGGCCAAATCGCGCTCGTCAATGATTGCGGTGCCAAAGCGCGGCTCGGCAAAGATCATCACACCGGCCGCCGACTGGATCAAATGCGCGCAAGTCCGAGAGCCCACTACCAGGAAGAACGCGTCCTGGATTTTACGGTGCAGCCAAACAATCCCGGTCAGGCCGCAAAAGACCTCCCGCTGACCCCGTTCCCGGATCACCGGCTTTTCCGACTCATGCCGCTGAACGGGTGGTGTCGCGCAAGCCACGGGTTGGGTCAGAACGGAACTTGTCATAGGGCGATCCTCAATTGATCGGGGAACGCCGCATTGGACGATTGGGAGGGCTGTGTTTTTTCTGCTTGAAGACGGGCATGTTGAAGACGGGCATGCTGCAGCCGTGCGGCCCGCAATTTCCATATAAATTGCGCGGCATTAATCACATAGGTTGTATAGGCGGCCAGCGCCAGGAGCATCAGTTCAACCGGCGTTCCAAGCCCCAAAAAGACCATCCCCAAATAGGCGGTATGCAGGGCCAGGACCAACATGCTGAACACGTCTTCCCAGAAGAAAGCCTCAACAAATAGCCATTTTCCGAAGACGACTTTTTCCCAGATCGATCCGGTAATCATGATTGTGTAAAGAGCCAATGTCTTGATCACGACCGAGGCGGTGGCGAGCTCGTAGCCCTGCCCAGTGATCAGATAATCGAGAACCAAATACAGGCTAACCAGAAAAATAAGGAACTGAATTGGCGCCAAAACACCCTGAATCAACGTCCAGACGGAGTCGTCGCGGCGCTTGCGCTGTTCCGGTGTATAAAGTTCCCGCACCACCCTATTTGGCTTATAGCCTGTTCTCATTGGCCTGCTTCTCCTGCATGACGCCTTATTACCGAACAGTCTAAATCGGAAAACGCTTAAGTGTCAATCAAAGTTGACGTAAAAGAAAACTTACATTCTTTATTTTTATGGTGTACAGTCGTGACTACGGCACCAAAGGGAGGTGTTTGTATCGTGTTTTGGTATAGCTGGCGGTTCTGGAATTTGGCCAAGGGGCTCTGAAAGCTGGCTTGTCATAAGCCAAAAAATTGTACCCCAACAAATTTTATCGCCAAGGATGACGATTCAGGAAAAATCCTGCTTCTGCATTCACCATAAAGTGTGGTTAACTAATTGCTCGATTAAAAAGCGGATTGGAAAAGAGGCTGCCTGAGACAGGCAAATCCCGAAAAACGGCCAAAATAATGGACCGACCTCGGGAAAATACAACCCAGCCAATCCAAACAGCAGCGATTAGAAGACTATGCTCCCTCTCCCGGGGCGCGATTTCAACTGTTCGGGAGGTCAGAGATGGCGAGTCTAATGCTGCGTAACGCGATCGCACAAGACGGTCGAGTAGTGGGTCCACATGACCCGGGGGGGATCGCGATTTATCGCGATGGAAATTTCGTGACGACATCAAATCATGGTGCACAAAAATCACGCCTGGATCTTGTCATTGAAGCAGAAATCATACCACGCCTAATGGTTGCGCACAGCGTTTCCGTCGGCGTAGAAGCCTATCAAGATCCACCGGTCGCGACCACGTTGGACGAAACAGATATTGACGATTTTTGCCAATTAATCTTGAAACAGGAGGTTCCCGTAGCCTTCTCTTATATTGAAGCGATACAGATTCAGGGTATGAAGCTTGAATCTGTTTTTCTGGATCTCCTCGCCCCGGCTGCCAGAAGTCTGGGAACGATGTGGGACGAAGATACAGTCAGTTTTGCTGATGTGACGGTTGGGCTTTCTCGCCTGCAACAGATTTTGCGGGAATTAAGCCCAAATACGGATACCACGATGGATGAAATCGCCGTCGGACATCGTGCCTTGTTGGCGTCAGTCCCCGGAGATCAGCATACATTCGGTGTGTTTATGGTTGAAGAGTTCTTCCGGCGCGGTGGCTGGGATGTTGTAACATGTGTTTTGGAGTCCTCGGAAGAACTGTTGGAATTAGCGGCGATTGAAGAATTCTCCATCATCGGTTTTTCCACCGGACGTGACGATTTATTGGATCAACTTGCATCCGATGTCCGCAGTCTTTATAGGGTTTCCAAAAATAAGGATGTTAGAATACTTGTAGGGGGCCGTTGTTTTCTCGACGACCCGGGTTTGTTGCAGAAAATCGGGGCAGATGGAACTGCTTCTAACGGTCTAGAGGCCGTGTCCGTCGCAAATACGCTGTGTGGCGTAGCATTGCGAGGGTAAAGGTGGCAAAAGCCACTGCTAGAAAAAGGGTTAAGGATGGACACGAGAGCAGACAGCAGCATGAATGGCGGGGCGAAATCCGCCAAACCCATGCTGCTAAGCCTTGACCCGCAGCAAGCAGGGTCCGTGGTCGCCGCTGCGGCAGATATAACATTGGTGGTGGATAGTGATGGCACGATCCGCGACACCGCCAGTGGCGCCGAAGACCTATCTCAATTCGAAATTGACCAATGGCTGGGCAAATCCTGGTTTGATGTTGTCACGACGGAAAGCAGGCCCAAGCTGAAGGCCATGCTAGAAACGGCCGCCAGCGCCGCCGCGCTAAAATGGCGCCAGATCACCCATAAAACGAACAATGGCACAGAAATTCCTGTGCGTTATGCGACCATTTCCTTGGGGGATGGCCGTGTTCTGGCTATTGGCCGCAATATGCAGGCCTTAGCAGAGATGCAACAACGTCTGGTCGAAGCCCAGATGTCGATGGAACGCGAATATGCACGTATGCGGCGGGCTGAAACCCGCTATCGACTGCTGTTCCAGCTGGCCTCGGAAGCCATTCTCATTCTGGATGCGGCCTCCAGCAAAGTTGTCGAAGCCAATCCTGCCGCCTGTAAATTGCTGTTGCGTGACGAAAAGCGTTTGATTGGCAACTCTGTTTCATCAGCCTTTGATTCTGACAGCCGAAGCAAAGTTCAGGATTTGATTGCAAAAATTCGCGACGGCGCGACGGGTGAAACAGTATCGGCCAATACGGCGGAAAGCGGCCTTAAGCTGGATTTAACGGGATCCTTCTTTCGCCAGGACGGCAATACTTTCTTCCTGATCCGCCTTGTCGCCGACGAAAATGATCTGGCAGATGGGGTACAGTCCCACACCTCTAATGTTGTTCAGAATGTGATGGAAACGCTGCCGGAAGGCTTTGTTGTCACCGATTTGCATGGCGAAATTCTGAAGGCAAATGACGCGTTTCTGGACATGACTCAGGTCGGCTCTGAAGAGCAAATCAAGGGACGCGCTATCAATCGCTGGATTGGTCGATCTCCTGTCGATCTGAATGTCCTGATGGCAAATTTGAAAGAGCATGGTTCCGTGCGCTTCTTTGCCACCGTTCTCCGAAACGAATTTGGCAGCACTGTTGATATAGAGATTTCTGCTGTATCGGTGAATGAGGGCGAAATTCCCTGTATTGGCTTTATCATCCGCAATCTGGACGGGCGTGTGACCCTGCCCGAAAAAAGTGGCGGAAAGGCACCGCGCTCTGTCGAGCAGTTGTCCAAGCTGGTCGGGCGCGTACCGTTGAAGGACTTGGTTCAGGAATCAACCGACATCATCGAAAGCATGTGCATTGAGGCCGCCTTGGAACTAACCGGCGACAACCGTGCCTCTGCTGCGGAAATGCTGGGGCTGAGCCGCCAAAGCCTGTATGTGAAACTACGTCGGCACGGATTGGCACAGCGAGATTAGGCGGTTGCTTGTCAACGCATCCTCTGCGTTGATCTTTACGAAAACTGTCACTTTTAATTTACAAAATATTGTCAACTTAGATTGACATGATTCTGTCTCAGCCGTAGGCTGAATGCATGACAGAACAGATCGCCTTGAAAGCTCCAACCTCCTTGCCAGCGCCCTCGGCGTTGCTGGAGTTGTTGAAGCCAATTACATGGTTTCCCCCGATGTGGGCCTTTGCCTGTGGGGCGGTTTCTTCGCCGGTTCCCTTCATGGATCGCTGGGATGTCATCCTGTTGGGCGTATTGCTGGCAGGCCCCCTGGTTTGCGGCACCAGTCAGGTCGTAAATGATTGGTTTGATCGTCATGTTGACGCCATCAACGAACCCAATCGTCCGATCCCCTCAGGGCGCGTACCAGGCCGTTGGGGCCTTTATATGGCCCTTGTCTGGACACTCCTCTCGCTTGCCGTCGCATGGACCTTGGGTATCTGGGTGTTTTCTGCTGGCTGTATTGGGATGGCATTGGCCTGGGCCTATAGCGCGCCCCCTTTCCGACTGAAGCGCAATGGTTGGTGGGGCAATTCTGCGGTTGGTGCCTGCTATGAGGGACTGCCCTGGTTCACCGGTGCTGCGGTCATGGCCGCCACCCTGCCAGACACCAAAATCATTGTAATTGCCGCCCTCTACAGCATCGGGGCCCATGGCATCATGACCTTAAATGATTTCAAATCCATCGACGGCGATCGCCAGATGGGTCTGAAATCTTTGCCCGCGATGCTGGGTACGGAACGCGCCGCACGGCTGGCCTGTTGGGTCATGGGCATTCCGCAAGTCTTTGTCATCGGCCTTCTGATCTATTGGGGTGTGCCGGTCTATGGCGCAATCGTTGCCAGCGTTCTGACCGTGCAAATCTATCTGATGTTCCAATTACTGGAATCTCCCCGGGAAAAAGCCCCCTGGTATAATGCAACCGGGATCAGCCTTTATGTCTCCGGCATGATGGCATCGGCCTTCGCGTTGCAAAGCCTGCTGGAAGGGGCGTTGTAGATGAACCGCGCGCGCTCAGCAGGCATGGGATGGATCGATATTCTGCGCTGTGGCCTTGTGCAGACCGCACTTGGGGCCATCGTTGTCTTAACGACCTCCACTTATAACCGGGTGATGGTGGTCGAATTGGCGCTGCCCGCCATGGTGCCAGGGGCCCTGGTCGCGCTGCATTATGCGATACAATTGTCGCGTCCCCGCTGGGGCTATGGATCGGATATGGGCAGCAAGCGCACGACCTGGATAGTCGGGGGCGTTGCTGTCTTGGCCATTGGTGCGGTGCTGGCATCCATCGCAACGGCCTGGATGCAAACCGCACAAACCGCAGGCATGGTCCTGGCGGTGTTCAGTTTCATTTTGATTGGGGCTGGCGTCGGCGCAGCCGGAACCTCCCTGCTGGCGTTGTTAGCGACACAGGTTGAACCGGCAAGACGAGCCGCTGCCGCGACGATTACCTGGATGATGATGATCCTGGGCATCGCGGTAACCGCGACAATTGCAGGGAAAATGCTGGATCCATTCAGCCCGGAACGCTTGGTTTCTGTCGCAACCGGTGTGGCAGGGATTGCCTTTCTGGTAACCCTGGTTGCAACCTGGCGGCTGGAGCGGCCCAATCAACCGTCCCAAACCAACACGACGCCCCCCACAGAAAAACCGCCTTTCCGTGAGGTCTTTGCAGAGGTCTGGGCAGAGCCAGAATCACGCCGGTTTTCAATTTTCGTCTTCGTCTCCATGCTGGCCTATAACACACAGGATCTGATCCTGGAGCCCTTCGCAGGCTTGGTGTTTGGCATGACCCCCGGCGAATCCACAAAATTGACCGGTGTGCAGCATGGAGGTGTCTTCCTGGGCATGATCCTCGTCGCACTGGCAGGGAGCGGCCCCTTGCGTCGCTGGATTGGCTCGCTACGCGGCTGGACGATCTGGGGCTGCATCGGCTCTGGCGTGATGATGGCCAGCCTGTCCCTC
>JARGPE010000113.1:0-1910 GCA_029212835.1 Alphaproteobacteria bacterium
AACGTCGTTGCTTTCGATATCGCCCTTGAATTCGCTATCGCCGGTCCGAAAACGCTCAATGTTCTTCCTGCGGAAATCCCGGTGGTCAAAATCTTCGCCGCTTTCAAAAAGTTCCAGGCACGTTTCCATTGCTTTTGCGAAGAACCAGAGGTAGGAATCCGGCAGCCCTGCACGTTGATAAATTGCCTTCAGGCCTGTGCCGCCTTGATCGTGGATCAAGTAGCGTGCATTCATCAGGGGCACTTTCGCAAGCTGAGCGAGGGCCGCTTCAAAGAACGTTATGTCTCCTTGGCAGAGTGCACGGATCAATAGCTGGGTGGTCAGCCGACCTTGTTTGTCGAGGCTTTTGACCAGGTCCAGCACACTTTCATCTGATGACTTCTCGGAAAGCCGCGTCACCAGTTGGTCTCGTGCCCGGAAGACGATATCGCAAATAAGCGATGATGATACCCGAACATCGCTTGATAAAATGTCGGCAAATTGATCGGTCAGAGCGCCGATTATTTTTTCACGGATTGTCAGTGGTACTCTTTCTCGCCGCAGGATTACCTCGTCCAATTTATCGGCATTGGGAAAGCGTGCCTGTGCATTTTCAAAAGAGGCAGCAGAGATATCCGCGCCTTCATTCTGAAACAATTTAACCACGACTGGCTGTTCACCAATCGCAACAAGGGCGCTGGCGACGCTTTCATTTACCGACGAGCGACCAGCAATTGCCTCCTGTCGTGTAACGGCCCGCGACTCCACAATTGCGATTAGATCTTCATTTGTTAGAATCTGTGAACTGCTGAGAATAGGCAATGCGACAACGTCTTCCAAATCTTTCGCCAGAGACAATGTCATGTCATGGGGAAGGTCAGCACACTCCTTCAAACCTTCTGCAATGGCCTGTCGAACTCGTACGGATTCATCTGCAATTAGAAGCCGAATGATCTCTTCGGCAATTGCTCGCTGTTTCGGGTCGAGCTCATCTGAACCGTATGCCTGATAGATTTTTGTCGCAGTCTCGACCCGCACCCCTTCACTGGGCGCCTCGAGCAATCGTTTGACGTCGTCTGAAGATAGGGACCGTTTGTTCATGCCAAATTCCTGACTATAAGATAGTTAGGCCAAACAGGGCCTAGGCCGTATTTAGCTAAACATTGCATCAATGTCTTCTTGCGAGATACCCTGGCCATCGCTTTGCGGGCCATTCAGCAACTCCTTATCTGGACGAGCATCATCTTCTCGAGTCACCAGCAACTCGGATTGCCCCGTACCAGACTCTACCTTCCACAATTCCAAAAGCGAGTTTATACGTTCTTCAATAAAAATCAGCGTATTGACGACCTTGGTAACCCTCTGACCCGTCAGATCCTGAAAGCCGCATGCTATCATGATTTCCGTGCCAATATTATTTAAGGCGTCTAACTCTTGGCCAATAGCCTCAGGCTGGTTGTCTGTCAGCAGTCCTGCAAGCGTTCCGGATATCTCCATGACACGCTCAGAGTGGCTTAGAATCTCATTGGTCGCTCGGGCCGTCTCTTCAACGATACCCTGAAGTTCCTGCTTCGCGGAGGACAACTGAGAGACGCCCTCTTCTGAAGGTTTTAAGGCAGCGATCTCAACTTTTGTCGTTGCAATGTAGCTTTGGATTTCTGCCAGTTCCCGCATAATGTCTTGCGTCGTATCAGATTGATTTTCTGAAACAGCGGAAGCTGGAGATTCTTCGTCACTCAAGGAAGGGGTCGCTTGAGACTTTGACCAATTGTTCAATTCGTCTCGCACAACGACGGCTACTGCTTCCTGGATTTTTTCAAGGGCCAGATTGCCCGATGGAACATGATCGGCCGATCCGGAAGTATTGACAGAGTTGCCGGCGGTGCCGGCTTCCTCAGCGACGGCTAGTGCACGCGCGATGGCCTCCCGAG
>JARGPE010000113.1:1920-3525 GCA_029212835.1 Alphaproteobacteria bacterium
CAATGGCCAGATTGCCAGATGGAAAATGAGCTGAAGTTCCCGTATTATTGATAGAGGTGCTATCGGTGCCGGCGTCCTCAATTGATCCAGATTGACTGTTCTCGATTGTGAAGCGTCTCTTTTTCGTCATTTTGATCGCCCTTTCAATCCGTCAAATCGCAATTAGAATTCACCCAAAACAGATGAAATTTTCTGCTTTAAGGTAACTGCGTTAAAAGGTTTGACGATGTAGTTGCTAACACCGGCTTGTTTCGCGGCGACAACGTTTTCGGTCTTGCTTTCAGCCGTGATCATGATGAACGGAATGGCCTTTGTCGCTTCGCTGCTTCGGACTTCCTGAAGCAATTGAAGGCCTGTCATGGGTTCCATGTTCCAATCCGAAATGATCAGTCCATATTCTGCCCATTTGATCTTAGACATTGCTTCAGGACCACTCGATGCCGTGTCGACATTGGTGAAACCAATCTGCCGAAGTAAACTCGATACAATTCTGAGCATTGTCTGATAGTCATCAACAGCCAATACTCGCATTGATAAATCAACAGCCATTCTTATTCTCCTTACACTTAAGTTACACGGTCGCCAGGGTGGAAATCAGAACTGAAACATCAATAATAAGGATCAGTTCATCTTCGTGCCGAACGACACTATTTGCTATGGTCTTCCATGAAGATGGGAGACTGGGCGGTACCGCCTCTACTTTCGCGGTATCAACTGTCACAACATCGCCGACGGAGTCGACGAGAAAGCTATAATGTTCCCCCTCGCACTCGATGACGACATGCATCTGCTCATTTGAAACAGCTTTGCCAAAACCAAGCCATTGGCGCAGATCAACGACGGTTACGATGCGGCCACGAAGGTTAATCAGACCAGCCACATCGGGCGGTGCCTTCGGCACAGCTGCCACGTTTCTGGGGCGCAAGATGTCCTGTACGGTCAGCACCGGTACACCGAACTTTTGGTCTCCAACAAAAGTCGTTAGGATCTGTTGTCCTGTGATTACCTTTGTTTTCGCGATTTGGCTGTCTTGTTTTCTGATATTGCTCATTTTTTTCTCGCCTTAAGGTTTGAGATTACGCTGCTGCTTTACCGATAATACTGCGTATCGATCGGATAAGACCTTCGCGGTCCCTTTTTGCGACGTAATCCGTAAACCCAAGTTGGTGTGCACGGTCGATGTTCTTTTCAGATGTTCTGGCCGACAGGGCGATCAGAGGGGTGTTGCTCCAGCGATCGTCGCTGCGGATATTTGCGGCAAAATCAAACCCGTCAATTTCAGGCATGTCGATGTCGCTGATGATGAGCTCAAAAGTTGCGCCGCTATCGCGGAGTGCCAAGGCGTCCTTGGCAGAGGAAACCGCAGTGACCTCCCATCCTTCTACCGACAACAGCGGAGAGATCAGGCTTCTGAAAAAGGCGCTGTCATCAACCAGCAGTGTCTTTGGCTTTTCACCGTCATGGCTTGTGTCTGAGTTGCCATTCGCGTCAAGCCAGTTACCTGTCGCCTGATTGATATAGAAGTGTGAGTCCAAGACATCGGTTGCACGGCCATTGATTACGGCGCTGCCAAGCGTACCATTTCTCTTGCCAGGCATCTGGATA
>JARGPE010000113.1:3538-11563 GCA_029212835.1 Alphaproteobacteria bacterium
GTCTATGACCTCATCAACCACTAGGCCGAACTGCCGTCCGCGATCTGCAAAGACAAGTACCGAATACTTTTCGCGATCTGGCAGCATACCGTCCTGCTGCAGGCTAATCAGCGGCATCAGTTTGTCACGATACTGAACCATATCATAGCCACCGGCTCGTTCAATTTCGTCATTGGTGAAGTCTTCCAATCGTGCAACCAGGGCCAGCGGCACAGCCATTGGTTCACCTTTACCAACGCGGAACAGCAGAAGCGGGACTTTCTTGTCATCGACCAGAGCATTACTCTTCCCTTGGTCACGTGCTTCCAGTTGGGACTGGATGTCGCCAATCTCAGCAGCAATGCCATTCGGATCGAGGATCATGATGACGCTACCGTCACCAAGGATCGTATTCCCTGAGAACTGTTTGATGCCGCGTAAAATGGGGGATGACGGCTTAACGACGATTTCTTCGGTGTCGAAGACTTTGTCGACAACAATGCCAAAACTAGAGTTGCCAGTTTTTGTCACCACGACAAATTTGTCTTCGACAAATTTCTCATTGACGATCGCCTCTGACCCTTCGAGTCCAAGCAGGCGATCCAATCGGATAAGGGGCAGCAGCCGCTTTCTGAGGTGCAGAACAGGCACTTGATGAATGTATTCGATCTTATGTTCAGAGTCAGGCGTCGCCCTTACGAGTTCAACAACACTGAATTGAGGGATCGCAAACCGTTCGCTGCCACATTTGACCAGAAGCGCCGAAATGATCGCAAGGGTGAGCGGGATTTTAATGGTAATTGTCGTGCCTTGACCCTTTACCGACCGCAGATCAATGGATCCATTGATCTGCTCGATATTGGTGCGAACGACATCCATGCCGACGCCACGCCCTGAAACATTGGTGATTTTCTCGGCGGTCGAAAAGCCTGGATGGAAGATATATTGGTGGACTTGTTGGTCCGACAGCGCCGTAGCGGCTGCTTCGGCCATGATTTCCTTTTCAACAATCTTCTGGCGAATACGGTCTGTGTTCAGGCCACGTCCATCATCTGCAATTTCGATAATTATATGACCGCCTTCATGGAAAGCGTTCAATTTGATCGTGCCACTTTCCAGCTTTCCAGCGGCAAGACGCTCTTCTGGGCTTTCAAGGCCGTGATCTGCAGAGTTTCGGATCATATGCGTCAGCGGATCTTTGATAAGATCAAGAATCTGACGGTCCAGTTCGGTCTCGGCCCCAACCATGACCAGGTCAATTTTCTTACCTGATGCGACCGATAGATCGCGGATAATTCGGGGTAATTTAGACCACGCATTGCCGATCGGCTGCATCCGCGTCTGCATGACACGCTCTTGCAGGTCTGACGTAATATGGCTCAATGATTCTAAAGGAGCCGCAAATTCGTGATTGTCAGCACCACGAACCATCTGCATCAACTGGTTTCGCGCCAGAACAAGTTCTGAGACCAGCGTCATGAGATCTTCGAGCACATCCACATTGATGCGGAGGCTTGATGCTGCTCCGGCAGAGTCTCGTTTTTGGTTCCCGCCATCTTGTTTGGCAAGGTCCGCGCCAGCAGAGGCTTTCTCGCCTTCAGAAGGCGGAACAACAGCGACATTGCGGGAGGAATTGGCCAGGGAGGTTTCGTTGGATGAGGTTTCGTTGGACGCTTGTCCATCCTCTGAATCATCGTCCTCGTTCTGCGATCCGGTGTTCGCGTCGGACTCAGCCTCGGAGCTCGCTTCGGGCATCAATCCGAGTTCGGCCAGCAGTTCAGGGGCAACCGGTGCACCAAATTCATTGGTCGGCATCTCTGACGGTGTGGCCACTTTTTTGGCACCGGCAGGAGGTGCGGCTGTCTGGGAAGCATTGGGATCGTCATTCAAAAGGCCATTAAGACGGCCAATGAGGCCTGAATCGTCACCTTCCGGTTCCTCACCAGTTTGTTCCAGGGTCGCCAGGATATCGCGGATACAATCAATACACTCCAGAATGACGGTTACCGCCTCTGAATTCACATCCAGTTCGCCGTCACGAAATTTTCCGAGAACATTTTCGCCGGAATGCGCGACTTTTTCCAATCGAGGAAGACCGAGGAAACCGCAGGTTCCCTTGACCGTGTGAACAAGCCTAAAAATGTTACCAAGAATTCCAGCATCATTCGGGCATTGCTCCAGGCGAACGAGTTCCTGATCAATCACTGATAGGCTTTCCGATGCCTCTGCAATGAATTCTTGAAGTAAATCGTCCATCTTATATCCCCTGTTAGGATCACGCTGGTTGGTAAGCGCTCGTATAAAAATTACTTACGCCATCTGAATTCATTAACGGTCGAGGGCATGTTCCAAAGAATAGGTTAACAACCCAATGTTCCCTCGATGTAAAAAAGATAGCATTGGTATGTAAGTGAGCAATTTGTGAAAAAAGTGGAAATGTAAATTTTTGTAATCGACTTTTGGTGAGGCCCGCAGGATAAAAAACACCCTGGGAATGACGATGGCTGTGGAGTGGTGAGGCTCCCACCCCAGGTCGTTTCGAAGAGAGGGCCTGGTCAGAAAGGCTTGCCGGAAACAAAAATTAAGTAGAATGGCTGCTGCATCAAAGTATTTCTCACAGTCTAGAAATCAATCGGATGGTGACTTAAACGCTATGCTTTAGAATCCCATCCATGTGCCGCAACCATTCTGACACATAGACACGAACAGTCTGTGCCAATCCAATTTCAGTGATCGTTTCGCGCATGCGGCAGATAGAGGCTAACTGAGGTTCCTTGACCAGGAACGGATTTAACATCAATAAATCCTTGAGCACGGCTGACTATCTTAAATACGCTGTTCAGTCCAAGCCCTGCATTTTTACCCTGAGGCTTTGTTGTGAAGAAAGGTTCAAAAACCTTGATCAAAAGATCGCTGTCCATCCCATGACCGGTGTCGGTTACGGTAATGACCACATAATCACCTGGGACACAGGTGCCGACAGCGCCCGCTATTGGCTCCTTAAGGTGGAGGTTGGCCGTTTTGAATTCGAGATTTCCACCATCCGGCATCGCATCCCAACTGTTAATAGACAGATTCATTAGAGCTAGGAAAAATTCAGTCCGATTCAGGGATATAAACCAAAGATCTTCAGCCAATATATAAGATAACTTTATTCGTTTGGTCAGCGCGGCATCTATAATAGGAGCCAGTAGGTTGATCAAAGTGTTGGCGTTTATCTTCTCAATACTTCCCGGTGCACTTCTCGCAAATGTCAGTAAAGTGCTGGTCAGTTCTGCACCCCGTAAAGCGGCCCTTAAGGCCGTACTAACGTAATTGGATCCAGGCGACGCTTGTTCAAATTCTTCGGCGATCAGATCCAGATTACCAATAATAATGGCCAGCAAATTGTTGAAATCGTGTGCCAAGCCTCCGGAAAGTTGACCAATTGCATTCATTCTCTGCAGGCTTTCAATCGCCATTTGGGAGGACTTCTGCTGAGTCAATTCTTGCACTGTCAGAACAAAGTAAGTTTGCTCAGGCTGGGCCTGCTTCTTCAACGGCAAGATTATTTGGGGGGCCGTTGCGACGACTATGGATATGGGGATCTGGGAACCGTCCGCACGGACGGCACAGCCCTCAACGCCGCCATTAGTGCCCGCACCGGTACCCAACAGAGGAGGCTCTTGGCTAAGTTGAGTGATATTGATGCTGTTATCGGTCGTTATGAAATCACTTAACTGTTTGGCTTGGAATGCTGTCGCTGGGTATCCAAAAAGTGTCACCGCAATGGAATTCACAAACTCAATCTGGCCATTTTGATCGATCACCAGAATGGCATTTGCAATGCAGTTAAAGACGTCGCTGAGTTTGCTTTCCATCAATATTCCTCACTCACGGTCCTATTGGACATAATATCGCCAAGGCCCGCAGGGGCGTTTACCCAGCTATCCCCAAAAAGGGTGCTCAGGATCAAGTCATACTCTTCATACTTAGAACCAGTCATCAAGCTCTCTACACGGCATTCAGAAGAGCGGGTAGGGGCACTTTTGAATCCTTCTTTGGCGCATCCATTACGGTTGGGGCGATAATTGCCTCGGCAAGTCTGAAAAGCCGAACTGATATCTCTGCCTTTTCTGACTGTGTTGCGGATGGGGTGCGCATATCATGTCAATCGGTATTGGGCCTTATGGGTAAATGCCAAACATGTTGAATCGGTTGATTTAATGCGCATAACACATTTCCTTACGGAGCAGGCATAGCACCACCTTATCGCCGACTTATGATGGCATCCCAGTGTAACCTCACTATGTGTCCGGATTGGGGAATTGTAATATTTTGTAAGTAAGGCGCCCGTGTCGGAATGTTTGAACCAGAATGGGAGATGAAATTAGCCATTGGTTCAAAATGAACCGGTTTCCATTTGGTCAGACAGATCAAGAATCGCCTTCTAATAAGGCGTGAACTTTGGCAAGTAACTCGGCTTTTCGGTACGGCTTATTGATCAAATCAACCTTCGCGTCGAACTCATCATTTTGGAGGATGTCATTTGACATATAGCCGGTCGTGAAAAGAACCTTGATCTTTGGGTTCAGCTTCCTCGCTCGGCAGGCCACATCAATGCCGGTCATATCCCCGGGAAGATTAACGTCCGTGAATAACAGATCAAAACTCTGGGTTTCCAGCGCATGGATCGCCTCTTCTCCGCATGTTACGTCTACCACATCATAACCATCGAATTGCAGAATGATAATGGGGATCGACCGGACACTATCGTCGTCCTCGACAAGCAATATCCTCTCCTTGGCTCTTTCAGCCCAAGGCGGTTTGTTCGTTGTGGATTTGATTTCAGCGGGTTTATCGGATTGAGACATCTATATATCCCGTCCGCATCCCCACGGCCCTTTGGCTGTAAATAGTGACGTATCCTTTGGACTGTTTGGCAAATCTGGGACATGCCTTGGATGAATATTTATCCTATAAGCAATTTGCCAACAATCAACCCGGGCCCTCAGCCTGGGAATTGAGAGGACTAGGATCGCGGGTCGAGCCCCAAGCCCTTTCTGTGCTCGGATCGACCCTACTTTGACAGTTCAGTTTTCTGATAGGCCGCTCGGGCGAGCCAGTCTGGGTTGATTTCCACACCCCAGCCTGGTGCGTCGGTCACCGTCGCCTTGCCATCAGTGATGGTGTAGGGCGACTCTACGAACAGGTCGTATTGCCACGGGTAGTAATCCGCTTCCTCAATTGAGAATTCCAGATATTTTCCGGCATTGGGAATGGCGCGCAACAGATGCATCGTAAACAGCGTCACAAGGGACAGGTTGGCGCAATGGGGAGTGCAGGGCAATCCAGCCTCTGCCCCCATGGCCGCAACCTTCAGAATGCGTTCCATGCCGCCCATATACATTACGTCTGGCTGGATGATATCGACCGCGCGCATCGCAATCATACGCTTCCAATGGTGCAAGTCCCAATCTTGCTCTCCACCGGTCACATCAATAGACAGGGCCTTGGTGACTTCTGCCGTCTGTTCCATTTCCCAATAGGGGCAGGGTTCCTCAAAATGGCTAACACCATTGTCGATCAGAATTGCGCCGACCTCAATTGCGCGTGCCGGGGAGTAGCAGGAATTAGCATCAACCAGTAAAGTGGCTGAGTCGCCCAGTGCCTTGCGAACGGTGGGTACGATTTCTTCAGTGCGTCCCGGCCATTCATCCTTGTCGTGACCGCATTCGGACCCGACCCGGAATTTGAATGCATCAAAGCCATGGGCGTCCTGCAGTCGCTTGAGGCGTGCTGCTTCATCTTTCGGCGTGATGTCTCGTTTCATGGAAGAGGCATAGGCACGGATTGTCCCTGCGCTGCCGCCCAGAAGCTCTGCCACCGGTTTACCCGCCTGCTTGCCGCGCCAGTCCCAGATTGCGGTATCAAGCCCACCGATCGCGCGATAGAGATAGGAACCCGGAAATTTATGTTCCCGCTCTGGAATTTCTGACACCAGCACGCCCAGATCCCCGGTGTCACGACCGATGGCCCATCGGGCGACCTGGCGGTGAAAGACCTGGGCTGTGATGTCGGAATTATAGGTCGATACCTGTCCCCATCCTGTCGCGCCGTCTTCAGTGGTTACCCGCGTGAAGGCGACGGCGGGCATGCTGAAGGTTTCCAGTTTCGTGATTTTCATAATTGGGCATCCTCTAAGATCATCGCAGCCCCTTTCGCGCCAATCATCATGGCGGCGGCATTGGTATTGCCAGAGACTATGTTGGGGAAAATTGATGTATCAACAACGTGCAAGCCTGTCAGGCCATGTACGCGCAATCTGGCATCTACAACGGCATTGGCGGGGTCTGGCCCCATGCGACAGGTGCCGCTGGGATGATAAACGGTACCACTGCGTTTTCTGATATCCGCGATCATTTCTTCATCGCTTTGACAGTCTGGTCCCGGCAACAGCTCTTCTTCGATCAAGGCCGCCATCGCGGGTTCTGCGGCAATTTTCCGAACAAGTTTAACGGCCTTCAACATCTCTAGAACATCGCGCTCATCCTCATAGGGATGCGCAACAATGCGGGGTGGCGCAAAGGGATCAGCAGAGGTTATTTCCAGATAGCCCCGGCTGTAGGGGTGACAATTCGACAGGCCGATTGAAAACCCTGGATAGGGGTCCGGGGTCAGCAAGGGGCGCTCCCCCGCTTTCGGTTTCAATGTCGACAGTGCCTGCAGATAAAGCTGCATATTAGGACGTTCATTGGTGATATCTGTTTTAAAGAATCCCCCCGCCTGATTGATGCTGCGGCTGAGCGGTCCAGAGCGGGTGAGCAGATATTGCATCCCAACCCATAGCTTGCCCCACCAGGGCCTCAAGATCGTGTTCAAGGTCGGGATGCGGGCCCTATAGGTATAGTTTATACCGACATGGTCCATCAAATTTGCACCGACATGCGGCTGGTTTAGGACAGGCGTAATGCCATGTTGGCGCAACAGATCTGCCGGACCGATGCCTGACAATTGCAGTAATTGGGGGGAGTTGATGGCACCCGCGGACAGGACAATGGATTGGCGGGCTCGCAGCGTCTTTTCTTTCCCGCCCTTGCGATAGGCAACGCCAACGGCCCGTGTGCCGTCAAAGTCTATGCGCGTGGCTTGTGCCCCTGTCACGACGGTCAGGTTCTTTCGGTCCATGGCGGGACGCAGAAATGCCTTTGCTGCGGAATGACGACGGCCTTTCTTGGTTGTCACCTGGTAGTAGCCGACGCCTTCTTGGCTCGCCCCATTGAAATCTGGATTGAAGGGCAGCCCAACACCTTTGGCGGCTTCAAAATAGGCGGCACAGAGCGGATGTGCATTTTCGTCTGCTTTTGAAACAGACAAGGGGCCTTTGTTGCCGCGATAGGCATCCTCTCCTATCGCATAAGTCTCAAGCCCTTTAAAGAAAGGCAGCACGGCGTCCCAATCCCAACCAGGATTTCCAGCCGCCGCCCAGTCATCATAATCTTCCTTTTGTCCCCTGATGAAGACCATCGCATTGATCGAACTGGACCCACCCAACAGCTTGCCACGGGGCCAATAATCTGTTCGCCCGGCAAATCCATTGCTGGGTTCCGTGCGATAGCACCAGTTTACAGCAGGATCATAGAACAGTTTGCCATAGCCCAACGGAACGGCGACCCAAAACCGCCGATCTGTGCCACCGGCTTCCAAAACGCAAACGCTGTATTGGCCATTCTCTGAGAGACGATCTGCAAGCACACAGCCAGCAGATCCAGCCCCAACGATGATAAAATCATAGTCCGGCGTAACTGTATCAGGGGTCACTTTTGGCTCTTTGTATCAGTTTTTCCGAAAAGCAACGCCAAGGTCATTAGAAGCGATGTCACGACGATCATGATTGTAGAGATCGACGCGATTGTCGGGTCAATCTGATCGCGTAAGGCGTTAAACATGTTGCGGGTCAGGGTCGCATTGTCCCCACCGGAGATGAACATTGCGATCACCACCTCATCAAAGGATGACAGGAAGGACAGCAGGGCCGATGTAATTACGGCAAACCGAATTTGAGGC
>JARGPE010000113.1:11573-13189 GCA_029212835.1 Alphaproteobacteria bacterium
TGGTCAGAAAGGCCCACCAACGCGCCGCCCCCAGGCTGCGCGCCGCCATTTCCAAATTCATATCATAACTTTTTAAGGCTGATGCTGTGACAATCAGAACCAAGGGCAGTGCCAGCAAGGAATGCGCTAATACAAGTCCTGTTAGGGTATACAGTATCTGCAGCTTCACATAGATATAGAAGGCACCAATGGCGATCAGGATCAGCGGCACCATCATCGGTGTGATCAGCAGGATAAAAACAATCTTGCTGACGTTCTTGCTGGAATTATGCAGGCCATAGGCTGCCAGAACCCCGATTGGTGTTGCCACCAACATTGTCAGAAATGCTGTCAGCAGGGATGTAACGGTTGCCGACATCCATTCCGACGACCCAAAGTAATTATCGTACCAGCGTGTTGATAGGACCTTTGGCGGAAATTCCAGATATTGAGAGTCTGAAAACGACATTGGAATGACGATCAATGTCGGTGCGACCAACAGGATCATAATTATGATAGAGAAGACATAGAGCCACAACCGTTGCCGGACCGTGATCTGTGTGTCTGAAACTGATCGGTTTAGCCAGTTGCTCATCCCACACCACTCCCTGCCAGACGATCAAACCCAAGGAACCGGCCTGCAAACCAAAGGATCAGCATTGTCATCAGCAATAAGATGACCCCCAGCGCACTTGCCGCCCCCCAATTGACAAAGAGCTCAATATTCGAGGCGATTTTCATGGATACCATGATCACCTTCCCGCCCCCCAAGACAGCGGGTGTGACAAAGAATCCAAGGCACAGAACAAAAACAATCAACGCGCCGGCAAAGAGGCCTGGTGTCGAGAGTGGAAAGAAGACTGTCCAGAAGATCCGAACGGGAGAAGCCCCCAGATTGGACGCTGCGTTCAAATAGCTGCGATCAATCGCCTTCATTGAATTGTATAAGGGCAGAACCAGGAAGGGCAGCATGATATGGACCATGCCGATCAACGTTCCTGTCATATTATGCACAAGCTTAATCGGCTCGTCCCAAAGCCCCATTTGAATGCCCCAATCGTTGATCAAACCCTTGCGCTGTAACAAGACAAGCCAGGCATAGGTCCGCACCAAAAGGGATGTCCAGAACGGCAGCAAAACCGTGATTAAGCAAAAGGAGGCAATACGGTTTGGTAATTGAGAGAGAAAATATGAAAACGGATAGCCAATTAAAATGCACAGCCCGGTGCTCAGCAGGCTGACCTCGAATGTGGTGATGAAAATGCGATAGTAGGATTTACTCTCCACCATGCGCGAATAATTCTCTAGCGAGAAATCACCATTTGCCCCCACAAACGAGACCGAGAAAAGCCAGCCCACAGGGATGACCAGGATGACCAGAACCAATAGCAATGCGGGCGAGCATAACCCGAATTGAGCGAATTGCTCCCACCAGGCATTCCGTTTCAGGACTCGCGCATTTAAGGGCTGATTTGCCTGTACTGTATCGGAAGAAATGACTGTCATCTCATGTCTCCGCTGCGGAGATTAGGATGGTGTCTTCGCGTTCCAGATACAGTTTTATCGGGGAACCCACTTTCGGCAATGCCGATAGCGTGGAGGAGCGAATAACGCCGCGCAGACTGACAGACTGTCCA
>JARGPE010000114.1 GCA_029212835.1 Alphaproteobacteria bacterium
CAGAAAATACCCTTGAGGATTGCCAAAGGCCCATAAGCCAGACAAGACTAAACACACGACAGCGACAGAACTTGCCGCTACGATGGACAAAAACGATATCGCACCAGTCATGCCGGACCTAAAAACCCTAGACAATGCTTCCAACGACGCGACCTTCCTTTCTTCGAATCCAAGCGATATCTTCAAGTACTAGAATTGCAAACAAAGATTTCAGAGACATGTGACCGCAATCTCCATACTGTATAGTAAATTCGAATATAAGATCAGTAGGTACCGATAAAATGTATATGTCTGCAACACTGTTAACCTCATCGACTATTTGTCAGTGTCGCGCATGGTTGGCCGTTTTTGGAATTTTGTTTGCTATTGGCCTGCCGTTCCAAACCGGCAATGCGGAGTCGATCGCCAACGCACCGTCTACCTTGTCTCGAACTTTGGTGGATGCATCCGAATATCCTTGGAGCGCCGTGGGGCGTGTGAATATCAGCGGCGTCAGCACCAGGTCCCATTGCACAGGGTCCCTAATCGGGGAACGGATTGTTCTGACGGCCGCTCATTGCCTGTATTTTCGCCCAACTAAAAGATATTCAGAACCGGAGCTCGTTCATTTTGTTGCCGGTTACCAGCGCGGCGAATTCGTTGCGCATTCCACCGCAATACAAATCATCCCATCACCCGATTTCGATGGCGAGCTATGGGCCGCGCCGTCCAATATGGAACATGATTGGGCGATCATAATCTTAAAGGACCCAATCGGTCGAAAGACAGGATATCTAGGGTTTCAAACACTGGACGCCGAAACCCTAAAGCGCGTGAATGATACCAAACAGTTTTTCTCCTTGGCGGGTTATCCCCATGACCGTGCCCATGCGATATCCGTCGACAGCGCCTGCCATATCATGGGCTTTTTAGGCCATGGAGAGTTGTTGAGCCATAGTTGCGAGATCGTCAGTGGCGACTCCGGTGCGCCCATCGCAATTCGAACCGCAACCGGCCTACAGGTTATCGGCCTGAACAGCGCGACCAATGTCCCCTTAACCGATGGGACAGTGACCAATACAGCAGTGCCAATTCACACCATTATCGCCCTTATCGAACGCGCAATCCGTCACACAGAAGCCAACGCGGCATTCCTGCCAGATAACAGCCGCGTCGGGCAGGGACCGATCGAATAGGCGCGTCCCTTACGATGCTACGACCGCCCAGGCCATTCGGCCCGCTGTGATCAGCAAAAACACTGCAAAGGCCTTACGCAACAAGGCCGGTGAGATGGTATGGGCCAGCTTCGCACCCAAGGGGGCAAAGGCAATGGTGGACGGCACAATCACCGCAAATGCCAACAGATTGGCATAACCCAGGCTGAAGGGTGGCAGGCCCGGCTCTCCAAAGCCACTGATGATAAACCCAATGACACCCGGCAGCGCGATGACAGGTCCCAATGCTGCCGCCGTTCCGACCGCCCGACGGATTGGGACATTGACCAGACTGAGCGTCGGGACACCCAGCGTTCCACCGCCGATGCCCATAACAACACTGAATCCCCCAATAAACAGGCCAATCAAGGCGCGACCGGGCCAGGACGGCAGGCTCTTGCTCAGGCTCCATTCTGCCTTGCCCAACCCCATATGCAAGGCGACAAGAAAGGCGACAGAGGCGAAAATAATCTTCAAGGTCTCACCGCCGGCCCGAGTTCCAATGAAAATCCCGACCGCCACGCCCAGCACCACAAATGGACCCAGTTTCTTTAACAGATCGACATCTACACCGCCCCGCTTCCAATGGGATTGGGCGGAAACCAGGCCAGTCGGTACAATGGTTGCCAGTGATGTTCCAACCGCCAGATGCATGCGCAGATCCTCTGGCACGCCAAAGGCTGGCAGCAGCATATAGAGGATCGGCACAATCACGATCCCTCCGCCGACCCCCAGCAATCCCGCCAGTGTTCCAGCACAGGCACCCGTCGCCAATAAGGCCAAAGCGAAGGGCAACAAAAACGCAAAATCAAACTCTATTGGCATACAAGAATCCTTCAAACCAGGTCTAAACCGGATGGCGCGCCGCCATTTTGACCGCCAAACCAAAACTACATAAACCGACAACAGCCAGCGCGATCAATGCCTGAATCACCAGGTCATAACCACCCCAGCGCCAAATCAAACTGCCAATACTTGGCCCCAAAGCCGTGGCGGCGACATAAGGGACAGCCACGGCACCAGAAATTGCACCAAACCCGGTACGCCCCAACAATTGCGCAGTCACAAGCGGTCGCAAAATGCTGACCACGCCATGACCTGCCCCTTGTAACGAAACGAACAGATAGATCAGCAGTGGAACTGCCGCCGCCAGACCCAAAAAGACTCCGCCTGCCGCAACCATGACAAAGACGGCCCCACACAGAAGGATCACGCCGATCCAACGCTCTGTCAGCAACATCACAATCCGTCCGGCAACCTGCATTGGCCCCAGCAAAGATATGGCCAGAACCGCTGAAGCCAAAGGAATGCCACGTTCATTCAGTAAGGGCAAAAGATGCGTCACGACAATGGCATGGTTCAGGCCCAGCAAAGCGAAACTTCCCGCCAACAACCAGTAGACAGGTCGTGTCAAAGTCCGGCGCAGGGCTGCCTTGCGTATTTCAACGACTACCAGAATTGACCCCTCCGCAACGCTGTCAGAAGCAGCCTCCCCCGCGCGCAATCTGGTTCCAAACCAGAACAACGGCACCGCGATGACTAAGATCAAAACCGCCATGGTTGTCGTCGCAGTCTGCCAATCCGTTGAGGCGGCAATCCAATTGCATAATGGAAAGGAAACTGTTCCCGCAAACCCCGCCATCAGGGTGATCATCGTGATCGCACTGCGCGCGTTCGCGCCGCGCCGATGTGTCAGGAAGGCAAAGCAGGGTTCATACAAACAGCCCCCCATGGCGATCCCGATCCCGATCCAAATCGCAAAGAATAAAGGATAGGTTTCAACCTGCGTCAAAAGCAGCAGTAACAGCCCCCCCAAACCCGCACACCCTGTCAAAATCCAACGGCCCGCATCGCGGTCAATCAAACCGCCGATTTTTGGGGCAACAAAAGCAGAGGTTAAGAGCGCACAGGTTGCTGCCAAAGTCAGTTCGGTTTTCGACCAACCCAAATCAGTTTCCCAATGCACCAACAATGCAGGGAATAAATAATACATTCCCGCCCAGACCAGGGTCTCGGCAAGCCCAAGGCACCATATCCGACTGTCGTAATAGATCGCGCGGCTCATGATCGTGGTTTAGACCCCACGCCCTGTTCCGCGTCAATCGCTCATGGGGATAAAATCATTCGAATTCCAGGATCATCTGATCAACCGCCAGACTGTCCCCTTGATTTGCATGGGCGGCCTTGACGGTGCCGTTGCTGACAGCGCGCAAGACGTTTTCCATCTTCATCGCCTCAACCACGGCCAGCTCTTGACCAGCCTCCACCACATCGCCGGGCGCAACACTGACACGGACCAACAGGCCTGGCATCGGCGATAACAGAAATTTCGACATGTCTGGTGGCGGCTTATAGGGCATCAAGCGGCGCAGACCAGCATGGCGGGCCTCCAACACCAGTGCCCGGATCCGCGCGCCATCATGGCTCAACACAAACCCGGCCCCATCCCGATCCACCTGGAACAGACGCAATTCATCATCAACAGTGGCGCGGAAAATGATCATTCCCGGTCGCCAGCCGCTTTCAATAAACAGCGTCCGATCCCCTAGGGTCAACCGATCACCATCCGCCCCGCGATCCAGATGTAGGGAAATTTCCTGTGCATCCTTATCGCCCAGAAACACTGCATAATCGGATGGAAGGTCCGGGGCGCGGCCCTCTTCCTGACCAGAGATCCGGCGTTCCCGCTGTTCGATACGATCCTGAACAATGGCCGCAATCGCCGCAAACAATTCTGGATCATCGGGTTTCAAATGCGCTTCTGTCAGGCCCTCTGGATATTCTTCAGCGATGAAACTGGTCGTGATCCGACCTTCGGCAAAGCGGGGATGCTTCGTCAGATTGGCCAGGAACGGCATGTTATGGCTCAAGCCACGCACGACATAGCCATCAATCGCCCGACGCATTTCTGCGATGGCCGAGGCCCGGTCCTTACCCCCGACAACCAGCTTGGAAATCATCGGATCATAGAACATGGAGATTTCGGCACCATCATAGCAACCGCTATCGACCCGCACCTTTCCTTCCACCGCCTGAGGCTCAATATAGCGGCTCAAACGGCCCGTGGAGGGCAGGAAACCGCGCTCTGCATCTTCTGCATACAGCCGGGCCTCAATCGCCCAGCCGGTCAGCTTGATATCCGACTGTTTCATCGGCAGCTTCTCGCCATAGGCAACGCGGATCATCCATTCAACCAGATCATAACCGGTCACCAATTCTGTCACCGGATGCTCCACCTGGAGGCGGGTATTCATTTCCAGAAAGTAAAAATTGCGATCCTTATCGACGATAAATTCCACCGTCCCGGCGGTACGATAGTTCACCTGTTCGGCCAGCGCGACCGCCTGTTCGCCCATCGCCTTGCGGGTCGCCTCATCCAGGAAAGGTGATGGGGCTTCCTCAATCACCTTCTGATGGCGGCGCTGGATGGAACATTCCCGCTCCCCCAGATACAGACAGGTACCCTGACCATCAGCCAGAATCTGAATTTCAATATGGCGGGGTTCTTCGATGAATTTTTCGATGAAGACGCGGTCGTCGCCAAAGCTGCTGCGCCCTTCATTCATGGCCGACACCAGGCCTTCGCGGGCCTCTTTATCATTCCAGGCCAGACGCATACCCTTACCGCCCCCACCAGCGGATGCCTTCAGCATAACCGGATAGCCGATGTCGTTGGAAATCCGCACTGCCTCTTCAGGATCGGTAATTGCCTCCAGGAATCCCGGCACGGTGCTGACGCCCGCAGCCAAAGCCAGTTTCTTGGATTCGATCTTGTCGCCCATCGCCTCAATCGCGCCCACCGGCGGGCCGATAAAGGCAATGCCCTCTTTCTCCAGCCGCTCTGCAAAGCGCTTGTTTTCCGACAGGAAGCCATAACCGGGATGCACAGCCTCTGCGCCCGTATCCTTGCAGGCCTTAACGATGTTATCGATGACCAGATAACTTTCAGAAGACGCTGCCGGCCCGACCAACACCGCTTCCCCGCCCAGCGCCAGGGCCGTCTTCACATGCAGTGCCTGCGTATCCGCCTCAGAATACACTGCAACCGGCACGATCCCCATCTTATGGGCCGTGCGCATCACCCGACAGGCAATTTCCCCGCGATTGGCAATTAGGATTTTCTTGAACATAGGATCGACCTCTTACAGCGGAATATTGCCGTGTTTTTTCCACGGGTTCTTGATGTCTTTCGTGCGCAACATGCTGAGCGCGCGGGAGATACGGCGGCGGGTGCTGTGGGGCATGATGACATCGTCGATAAACCCGTATTGACCCGCCACGAAGGGATTGGCGAATTTATCGCGATATTCCGCTTCCTTCTCGGCTAACTTCGCAGGGTCATCGCGGTCTGCGCGGAAGATAATTTCCACCGCACCCTTTGGCCCCATCACGGCAATTTCCGCTGACGGCCAGGCATAATTCACATCGCCGCGCAGATGCTTAGAGGACATCACGTCATAGGCCCCACCATAGGCCTTGCGGGTGATCACCGTAACCTTGGGCACCGTTGCTTCGGCATAGGCATAGAGCAGTTTCGCACCATGCTTGATAATGCCGCCATATTCCTGGGCCGTGCCGGGCAGAAATCCTGGGACATCCACCAGGGTTACAATGGGGATGTTGAAGGCATCACAGAAGCGCACAAAACGACCGGCCTTGATCGAACTGGCAATATCCAGACAGCCCGCCAGCACCATCGGCTGGTTGGCGACGATGCCGACCGGATGACCTTCGATCCGCGCGAATCCAACAACGATATTGCCCGCATTGTTCGGCTGGATTTCAAAGAAATCTTCCTCATCGGCGATCTTGTGGATCAATTCCTTGATATCATAAGGCTTGTTGGGATTGGGCGGGACCAAGGTGTCCAACGACATATCCAGCCGGTCATGGGGATCATCCGTCGGCCGATGCGGCGGCTGTTCCTTATTGTTCAGCGGCAGGAATCCCAGGAAGCGGCGCAGTTGCAGCAGCGCCTCCACATCATTTTCAAAGGCCAGATCAGCAACGCCTGATTTGCTGGTATGGCTTGTCGCGCCGCCTAATTCTTCGGCGGTTACCGTCTCATTGGTGACGGTTTTCACCACTTCCGGCCCGGTAACGAACATATAGGAGGAGTCTTTGACCATGAAAATGAAGTCAGTCATGGCGGGCGAATAGACCGCCCCCCCGGCACAGGGGCCCATGATCATGGAAATCTGTGGCACCACGCCAGACGCCATCACATTGCGCTGAAACACATCGGCATAGCCCGCCAGAGACGCAACGCCTTCCTGGATACGCGCGCCCCCGGAATCGTTAAGGCCGATCACCGGCACACCGACCTTCATCGCTTGATCCATGATCTTACAGATCTTGCGCGCATGGGCGGCAGACAAGGACCCGCCAAACACGGTGAAATCCTGAGAAAAGACGAAAACCCGTCGTCCATTGACCAGACCATGCCCCGTGACAACGCCGTCGCCCCGGATTTTCTGATCCTGCATTCCAAAATCGGTGCAGTCATGTTCGACAAACATGTCCCATTCTTCAAAAGAGCCCGGATCCAGCAGCAGGTCCAATCGTTCCCGCGCGGTCAGCTTGCCCTTACTGTGCTGAGCCTCGATACGCTTCGCACCGCCGCCTTGGCGCGCGGATTCGCGCATATCTTCCAGGCGTTGAAGAATGTCTTGCATGGGCTTCCCTCTGTTTATTGTCTCTTATGCCAGTTTTAGCGCGTGATTTTATGCTTTACCAGCGACGAAAAGCACCCGGCGCATAGGACCTTATGGCTACGGGCTCAATTGATCTTGTATCCAGCGTCGGATTTGGTCAAAGCTGGGATCACTGAGCGTATCGCGCCAGACCAGCCACCAGCCATATTCCGCGCGCACAACCTCCGGCCCAACCGGAACCAAGGTGCCAGACAGGATCATTTCGTCAACCAGGGGCCGCCACCCCAGGCCGACCCCATTGCCAACCAGGATTTCCCGAATGACCAGCGGATAATTGTTCAACCGGATATTGGCGGGCGGTGGCGTGCGATGAACCCCGGCCAGCCGGAACCAGACGGCCCAGCTCATCCAGGGGCGGTCGCCTTCATCCATATGGATCAGGCGTTCTTTCATCAAATCTTCCGGGGTGGCTGTCAAAAGCTCCGGCCGTTGGGCGGCCAGCCCGGCACTGATCAGCGGCAAGACGGTTTCGGGACGCAACAAGACCCCTTCCATCCCCGGCCAATCGCCGCGCCCATGGCGCACGGCAATATCAAAATCAGTCCGATCAAAATCTTTGGAGCTGTCCACAATGGCCAGATTGATGGTGCGACCGCCCAGATCCGCCCGTAATTTATTCAGGCGCGGCATCAGCCATTCCTGACCAAACCCCGAATGTGTTGCGAAGGTCAATGCATGAGGTTCATCCTGACGACGCAAGGCCTCCACCACCTGGGCGATATCCCCAAAGCCCGTATTAACTGCATGCCAAAGGCGCAATCCTCCCTCCGTCAGCGTGATCTTGTTATGACTGCGCTGAAACAAGGGGCGATCCAAGGAGGCTTCCAAGCCCCGGATATGGCGGGTCACAGCGGGCTGGCTGATCCGCAACTCTTCGGCTGCCTTCGTAAATCCACCCAGACGCCCCGCAGCTTCAAAAACCGCAAGGGCGTTCAGAGACGGTAGGCTGTGGCGAATTTGTTTCATAACTTAATGTTATGACAAGCATTGGTATTTTATGGGTTTTTTTGCGACACGAAATATAGAAATTTGCACAGCGATAAACAGATGCGAAAGGGAATATCGTGGTTTCCTGTCAGATGAATTGGGAGTCGGGTTTTTTGGACCTGCAAGCAGAGGACCGTTCGGTGCCCCTGATGGCAGAATGGTTGCGGGAATTAAGTGATGCCCCGGACCAGATGGACCCCAATAGCCAGCAACGGTTCTATGACCCCACCCTGTTGCCTTTGGATTTGGCAATTGTGGAGGCCCAGCCAGATGCGGAGGGGATCACTCTGTTATTCTCAGACGGACACCGGCATTATTATCCCTATCAGCGCCTGATGATAGAGGCTAGCCTGCAGGCAGATCCTGATGATGTCCCGCAGCCTATGCCCTGGACCATCGATACCCTGACCCCGCCAACCCTGCAATGGGACCAGCGCAAGGATTCCTGGGCACGGCATAATGTTTTGGAAGGGTTCTTCAAATTCGGCTTTGCCCTGTTGCGCAACACGCCCAGCGTCGAAGACAGCTTGCTGGATATTGCACAGGTTTTCGGACCCATCCGTGAAACGAATTGGGGACGCCTGTTCAATGTCCGGACAGAGGCCGTGGCGACCGACCTAGCCTATACCGGGCTGGCCCTGACCGCCCATACCGACAATCCCTATCGCCGATCTGTGCCGGGCATTCAGTTCCTGCACTGCCTGGCCAATAACGCGACTGGTGGGGAGAGCACGATTGTAGACGGTCTGTCGATCTGCAATGCACTGAAGGCAGAAGCCCCGGATGAATATGATATTTTGACCAAACTTCCAGTCTCTTTTCGCTATCTGTCCAGCGATGTGAATGATCGGGAAACAGCGCCAATGATCCGGTTGGACCATAATGGCAATTTGCGTCAGTTGCGCCTGTCCACCCGGCTGGATTTCCCACCCGCCGTCGCCCCAGAGATATTGAAGAAATTCTATACCGCTCGCCGCCACTTGGCCCGTCTGGCCGCGGAACCCCGGTTTGTCTTTTCCTTCAAATTGCAGGAAGGGGATTGCTTGATGATGGACAATCACCGCACCCTGCATGGCAGGACAGCCTTCGCAGAAGACGGTTTTCGCTTTCTTCAAGGCAGTTATATCGACCATGATGGGCCGGAAAGCCAATACCGGACACTGAACCGGCAACTGCGTAAAATGCAAAGCGCCCAAACGGTTGCTGCATAATCTGGTTGTCGCACACAATCCCGATCTATCGGGTAAGATATAGACTGAGGAGAAAAGTGATGAACACGGTTTCCTTCACCCGTATGAGAGACGGAACCCAGGCAGATTATGACCTGCTGCACCATCTTGAGCAGGAATTCTGCAACGGCCTGACGGACCGCGTCCTGGCCCATTTAAAGATGCTGGATGACTCTTTGGGGGGATACCAGATCAGCCGTTTCGAACACTCCCTGCAATCAGCAACACGCGCAGAAGCAGACGGCGCGGATATTGACTGGATTGTCACCGCGCTGTTGCACGATATGGGTGATACACTGGCCCCGATGAACCATGATTCAATGGCCGCAGCCATTCTGGCCCCCTATGTTCGGGAGGAATGCACTTGGGTTCTGAAACATCATGGGATTTTTCAATTGAAATACTATGGCGCAAAAATCGGGGCCGATCCGGAAAGCCGCGCGAAATTTATTGATGATCCGAATTATGACTCCTGCGTGACTTTCTGTGAGCGATGGGACGAGAATTGCTTTGACCCAAGCTACAAGAATGCGCCGCTTTCGCATTTTGAACCAATGGTGCGCGAAGTCTTTGCCAGAAAACCTTGGGATCCAGCCGTGCTGCAGTCCGGCGTCCAGGTGCCTTTGGTTGCTGATTCGGCGAAGCTCGCCGCCTCAGCCTAAGCGCAATAATTCAATAAATCTATGGGCAGACGTCACTTCGCGCATCAAGCGCTGGTGACGTTTCTGCGCATCCTCATCAACGCCCCACAATTCCGCCTGATATGTCTCATCCACGCGAGAGGTCGCCAGTGCCTCTTCTGCGGTCAATCGTCCTTCCACCACAGCAAGGGCCAAGAGGAATGAGCCGAAGGCTGTTGTCATGACATGCAGCGCCGTCAGGGTGTGGGCATCAAACGCCTGGGCAACCGACATGAACCGTGTTCTGTTCTCCGCAGGCTGTTCAACCGGCATGATCCCGATTGTGATGGCAAAGGTAACATCATACCGGGTCCGCGCCCAATCCAATATCGGGTCCCAAGCCTCCGCCTGACGTTGAGCCAATTCGATTGGTTGATCGGCGCGATAACACAGCAGGTCTGACGCTGCATAGCCTGATGCCTCCGTCGCAACGGCTTCCAAGTTGCCGGCAACGCGGTCAATCGCGGTGGAGGCAAAAGACATCAAAGGCATCGTATCAGGAATAATCTTATCGCCCTGAGCATCCCATTCTGCCGCCACAGCCTCGCCCAAAGCCACTGTTGGAAGGACCAGCGGTGCGCGCGCAGGCGTGCGCACTGCGCGACCGTCCAGATTGACCATCACACCGCTTTCGGTTTGCGTCGCCGCTGCGGTTTTATAAAATCGCTTCATGCTCGCTCCAGCACTTGGTATTTCACTATGGTTTTTCTGGGTAATATCGCTAGTGTGCATGCCAGATAGGGTCGACTAAGTAAATGGTATAGGGTTTAAGAAGGTTATGGGATTTGGAACGATGCGGGGGCGTTTGCTCTCGATTGTGGCTTTGGTTCTGGCAGTTGCCTTTATCGGGACGACAGTCTCAAGTTATCATGTCACCCGTGATGCCCTAAAACTAAGTGTCGTTGAGACAGAACTGCCCTTAACCGGAAATACGATCTATTCCGAAATTCAGGCAGATCTGGTTCAGCCGATCTTCATATCATCACAAATGGCGAATGATACCTTCCTGCGGGACTGGGTTCTGTCGGGTGAGCAAGACTCCGACGCCATCACACGATATCTCGACTCCGTCCGGGAAAAATATGGCTTCTTTACCGTCTTCTTCGTTTCCGACCTCACGCGGCATTACTATCACTTCAGTGGTGTCGCCAAACTAATCGACAAGAATGATCCACGGGATGAATGGTTCTTCCGTGTCCGATCCATGACGCAAGAATACGAAATTAACGTAGATCCCAATCAGCAGGAAAATGACAAGACGACAATTTTCATAAACCATCGGGTCTATGACTATCAAAATCGCTTCATTGGTGTAACGGGTGTGGGGATGGACCTGGACACAATGGCGCAGATTATCAATCGCTATCGCAGTGATTTCAGCCGCACGGTCTATTTCATTGATCAAACGGGAAAAATCACCCTGCATCCTGATCGTTCGATCAGTTATAACAAAAATATCAAATCAACACCGGGACTGGCTGATATTTCTGCCACCATTCTGGAGCATCCCGGTAGGAGTTTTGAATATCAGCGCGACGGCGATACGATCCTGTTGAACACCCGATATATCCCGGAACTTGAATGGGTTCTGATGGTGGAACAATCTGAATCCGACGCTACGGAAGCGGCGGGGCGCGGCATTTTCCTGAACATCATCATCGGATTGATCGCGATTGTCTTAACCGGGCTGGCAATTTTCTTGGCAATTGCGCGCTTCCAACATCGATTGGAAGAAATGGCAACGACAGACCCGTTGACCGGCCTGAACAACCGACAAGTTTTCGATATCACTCTACGGCAAGCAGTCGAGCGGTCCCGTCGATCTAAGCAGCCTATGTCTATCGTTATGATCGATCTTGATCACTTCAAATTGGTCAATGATCGCCATGGGCATTTGACTGGTGATGAAGTTCTGAAATCAGTCGCAACCCTGTTGCGAGATGCCGTGCGGAAATCCGATATTCTGGCGCGCTGGGGCGGCGAAGAATTCGCGCTTCTGATGGAAAATTGTGATCAAAAGGCTGCATTGGACTCGGCGGAAGGGCTGCGCAGGAAACTCAGCGAGATCACCCCGGTTGATAGCCTACCTTCACTCAAGCAGACTGCCAGTTTTGGTGTCGCAACATTACGAGATAATGAACAGCCTGAGGGGCTGGTCGATCGTGCTGATACGGCGCTGTATAAGGCCAAAAACGATGGGCGCAACTGCGTTCGTGCAGCTGCGCCCATCTCCAATTAATGCCTGTCACCCGTTAAGGGCTTATTGGCTTAGTTGCCAAACAGACCTTTCAAGGCCCCGCCAACGCCTTCTTCAATGGCTTTGCCCGGGTCTTTGAGGACGTCAGCAGGCGCATTCTGTTGCGCCGGCGCGTTCTCAACCTGCTCTTTGCTTTCCTCAACTTCTTTCTTGCAAGGATGGCCCGCAGGAAGGTCGCCCACCACGGCCAACAGTGCTGGGGCAATACCACCGGTCAACAGGCCGGTAACAATGCCCAGCCCAATTGCCTGTGGATCCGGAATGATTGACGGATTGGCAAATGTCCCGCGAATAACCAGTGGCAAGCTGGTAAGACCACCGCCCGCTGGTTTGGCATTCAAGTCCAGTTCTTCTGTCTTCAGATTGATCGTGCCTTCAGTAATCACCGTGATGGGACCCGATGCGGTATACCCGGCCTTAGTTTCCATCAGACCATCCTTCAGATCATAATCCAGAACGGCACAATCGATCACGATCCAACCATTCTCAGATGCCAGAAGACCCGCAAGGGTATCACCCATCGCATCCTCAAACGCTTTCTTCAAAACACGGCTATCATACAAGCTGACCAAGGTATTGCCGGTCATTGATCCTGCAATCGCCCGAGGTGAAGAACCCGCGCCTTTCAGATCAATATTCACATCCAGCGGGCCAACAATCTTGTCGCGCATGCCTGCCCCAGCCAGAAGCGATTCCAGACCCATTTTTTGGCCCTTGATGGAAACAGATACCGGCGGATTGGCCTGACTGCCATCCATCGATATTGCGCCATCAACGGACCCTTCTCCAACGCCAGCCTTAAAGGGACTGATATCCAGCTTGCCATCTTTCAGGACGATCTTGATTTCAAAATCTGTGAGTTCGGCGACAGCCGCAACAAAGGTTGCCGCATTATATTCGATATCCGCATTCACAGACTTCATGACATCCAGCGGCAACGGATCATTCGGGATCAACCGCCCGTCGGAGGAAGCCGTAGACGTGGCCCCGCCTGTCGCGCCACCTGAGGTCGAGCCTTTCGAACCGCCCTTGGCGGGTGGATTGACATCATTGATATCAAATCGGGTTGAAGACAATCGCGCCACAATGCT
>JARGPE010000115.1:0-12792 GCA_029212835.1 Alphaproteobacteria bacterium
CACCACCACCACCTTTCTGTGGGCCCACAACCAAACGACCATAGAACATGAACTGAGCTGGCTGCCGAACCTTCAAGGTCCCGCCCAGCAGCGGAAGGGGGATATCTGGAAATAGGTCTTTAATCGATATCCGTTTGTGACAGAGCTTTGGCACTTTAAGCGCAAATTCACTGGTCAAGGTACGCCCATCCCGCAGAATTAATTCTCCTTCCAACACGCCATCAACCGCCTGTGGGCCTGCTTGGAAAACCAGGAAGGTTTCTGCCTCATTGTCACAACGGACGTCTATTGCTGCCTCACGTTGATGAATTTGATTTATTTCATCATTTTCAAAAACGTCGTTTAGGACACGGTTATAGGCATGCACGCTGTTCAAAAAGCCGTCACCGACATGGTTGATCATCACCGCTGGAAAGGGAATAAATAGATTTTCCGCCGAAAAAAATTCCACCAGATAGCTGTCCACGACATCTGAGACCATGCCTGAAAGAGGGATGCTGTAAACCTTCGGCTCGACAATCGGCACAAGGCGGGATTCGATGCGTGCACCTTCAGGATCAATCGCTGTAATACGACAGCCGATATTCTTATACCCACGCTTTAATAGGAAATGGTTCAGAAAGCTGATTTCTGCCCGGCAGTCAGCCAATTCAGGGACCATCAAAGAAGCACGATGGGTCGAGTTTTTCATCCTATCCTGATGATAAGCTCGCCGTGTTTTTTCAACGTCATGTAACTTCTTCATGCTGAACCTTCCCGCCCATTTTGGGCTGCCTGCGACACTATTAGAACGATGACCTGTTTGTACAAAGGCATCTTTTGAACCTACATAATTCTATCTTCTCCGTGTGCCCATCTCAGGATGGGAAGGACCCGACAGCTTAATATCGTTCCTTAATGGCATATGCTGTCGGTGTGGGTGTTCCTTCAAGGATTTTAACTCGTGGCGGATTGTCAAACGTGGCAAAAAATTCGTCCGCAGCATCGGCTTCGCCCCAGTTTTCAACAGCGTATTGATCAAACAGAACGATCCCGCCCGGCACAATCCGTGGCCATGCCAATTCCAGGATAGACTTGGTCGCTGGATAGACGTCCAGATCACAATGCAGCAGCGATATTCGAAAACCTGGTCGGCTGGCTATATATGCTGGCAGGGTTTCAGTAATATCGCCCTGCACGATGGTCACGATATCGGCAAGTTGCAGCTTCTCAACAGCATCGGTCAATTGTGCAAAGGCGCTTTCCTCATATAGATCCTCCATATGGGCCTTGGCACTTTCCATTTCGTCAGCACGCACCTTCGGGAACATCGCTTCGAATGTATCGAAACTGACGACCTTTCCGGCACCGTGGGGCCGATATATTTTCAGGAAATGGGCAAATTGCAGTGTGCTGACCCCCTTGAATGTACCGCAATCGACGATATCACCGGGTACGTCCCGGATCTGGCGAACGATGTCCGCGCGCGCCAACATCTTTTGATAGCGATGCGTATCGCAAAGGTAATGGAACTTGTTGAACACCTCCCACATCTGCGTGTCTGCATTGGAGGATCTAGAACTCATAGCTGGTCTCCTGACGGTGTTTACCGTCTTACCTGATCCCGAGATGGCAATCCTGCCATAGCGCGGGCATCTGTGACGATCTTTAAGATATCCAACGCCTCACGGCCTGAACAGCGGGGCGATGTGTTTCCGTTTATGGATTCGATGAAATCTGCAAGCTCGCTCTTGTAATCATCTGCATGCGTGCCCCCAAACACCGTATCCTCGACAATCGCCCCATCTTTGCTAAAAAGTCGAAGCTGCCGCGCAGGAATATCAATTTCCAAACGCCCGTCTAATCCAAACAGCATTGTCTGCCGCAGACTTGGACGCGAAGCGTATGTAAGATATAGCGTCGATAATACTCCGTCGACATGATCTAGGACAATGCCTGCGCTTTCATCCGACGCCATGTCCAGATGACGCCCGATCACCGCCGCTGCCCCTGCGACCTTTGCGGGGCCCAACAAATGAACGAGCAGGTCGATTTCATGAACCCAATCAAAAATGACGCCCCCCGCCATTGGATCGGCGGCATAATTGTCGCGATAATTCTTTCCCGGTCGCCAATCCGGTAAGTAGCTGGCGCCGACAGACACTGCCCCCATAACCTGCCCAAGTGCGGCTGCCCGTAACAAACTTGCTGCCGCTTCCACGGCCGGGTGATGCCGCAGGTTTTGCGCGACACCAACATTCAATCCCTTTGACCTTGCACGCTCCAGGAGCTCGCCCAGATTCTGTATGCTGTCGGAAAAGGGCTTTTCGACAAATGTATGCATATCCGCATCAATGGCCTGTGCCAGATAGTCGGAATGCGTTGAAGCCGGCGTTGCGATGATGGCGATATCGCCGGCAAAAGCATCCGCTAACCTGTCTGTCACATCAATGCCACCTGCAGAGACAGCAGCGCGACTGCCTTCATCAGGGTCGTAGGCTAATACGGCATATCCCAGATCACGGGCATTCGCGGCATGGCGCCGCCCCATGGAGCCACATCCGAATACGGAGATGAGTCGTTTAGACATGAGAGACGATCAGCCTTTTCCACACACTTCTTCCAGAACCGTTTCAATCGCCAGGTCAAAGTTCAGAATTTCAATCTGCTTCTTCATACTAAGTGCAATTCCGAACGACTCATCAATGGCCGTACACAGTTGCATATGGCGCAGGGAATCCCAATTTTCACAGTTATCCGGCGACAGCGCCTCGTTCACCTCTGATGGATCAATTTCCAGAACGGTAGAAAAAATTTCTACCAACTCTGCGCGGATATCTTCCTTTTTGGCCTTCGACATCGAAAACTTATTCCTTTTTTGCAGTATTTACACAACCAGGTGTATTGATCTTCACATGTTTCGGGTAACACGGGGTTTCTGCAGAGATAGCCAGATCGAATGTTTTTTTATCCGTGCCAGGGTCACCATTGCGCTCCTCAAAGCCGAAATCCTGCAGAAAAGTCAAAGCCGGCTGGTTTCGAGGGCCTTTTCGGAACACCGCCGAAACAGAATCCAATTCATAATGCCGCGCTTTTTCCGCCAAAAACCCAATGATCGTTTCCTCGACCCGCCGCCCAAGGGCCCGGCAACTCAAGAGAAAATTCGACAACATCAGGGACTGTTGGCCGTGAACCACTTCGAAGGCACCAATTACACCATAATCTCCAAACTTGTCGGTTAGAGACACGGCGTAAAGATTGGCGCGGCGAGCGCCAATTTTCCCAGGCGTTAAACGATCCAGAGTCAGGTGAAACTGGTTTGTCTTCTGAAAGAGTTGATGCACCCTGTCGAACAAGCTCTGTGCTGCATCCTGATCAGACAGAGTTTGAATACAAATTGATAACTCCAAGGACGCCAAGAAATCGGATAGTTCCATGCCAACATTTTCAAGAGCCTCTCGCCGCTTTCCCTCGGCTTTGTAACTTTCCACTCTGTTTCGGTCTTCTGCCGAAACAGTCAGCGTGTCAAACCCGCGACAGTCTAGCAGCGCTTGGACATAGTGTGCTGGGTTCTCTGGGAGTTGGATCACGTCTACGGCGGGCAAGGCCTCTCGTACCCGAGCGCATTCGACAGGACTATCATCAATAAAGACAAAGCTATCAATGCCAAGCGACAATTCCTTCGCTATTGAGAGTATATTATCCGCCTTATCGGTCCAGTTGATGCGCCGCGCCACAAAGTCTCCCCATTGCAACACCATGTCCGACCGTGTTTCAAAAACTTCACGGGCATCCGCTTCATTGTTCTTGCTATTGATCGCCAACAAGATCCCTGTTTCGGAAAGATCTAGCATCGCACGTTGCAACAGTTTATGTGCCTGTCCTGGCCATTCGGGGCCTATGGCAACACAAGCAGCGCCGGCCTCGCCGACCACACCGCCCCAAATGGTATTGTCCAGATCGGTAACTAGGACCTTTTTTCTGGGGCGGAAAAATCCAGATAAGGCCCGCACAATCATCTCTGAAAATTGCGCCGCATGTTTGGACGATATCGGAGACATCGTGGTATAGAGTGCCGCTTGATCCATTCCATCTGGATAGATTTCCACGGCAGGGGGTAATTCAACGACGTAAATCCCCGGAACGGAAGCGGCGAGATCCCGCAGGCATGCATTCACCTCATGCGCAAACCGGGCGCTTGGCAGTCGTCCCCCTAGCCCAAAACCCAGCGCGGAAATTGCTCTTTGTTCGGGCAAGGCCGGGATGATGATCGGCGTGTCCGTTCGAGTTCTAAAACTCCGCAACAAAGACACAATGCCCGTCTTCGTTGCCTCTAAAGTCGATAGCATACTCCGGCTAACCGGACTGAATTCCTCTGCATGCAACAACAAAACATAAGCATCAGGGGCAGGATCAACTGGGTCATCCAATAGGGCCTGTTGCCAAAGCCCATATTCATAAAAAGCTGGTTCGATTGCCCAATTTGACAAGGCCGCCTCAACCCGAAGATATGGTTCCAATCCACGGGCGGTAAAGCTCGACACAATCCGAACCCGACGCAATGTCCCCCCAATATTTTTGAGAGCGCGCCCCGCCTTTAGATAGGTCATAAGTTTCGGGGAATCCTGAAGCTCCGCCCGAATCTCTGGTATTGAAAGAACCGATTGATTGACTTTCATAGTTTCTAGTTCATCCCCGCGCCACCATCGACACGCATGTCTTGGCCACTAACATAACTGGCTTGGGTACTGGCAACGAACCTAATCACCTCAGCCACTTCCTCAACATTTGCCAGACGCCGCAGAGGGCTCCGTGCCGCTACCAATTTACGCGACCGATCCGAAATGTGATTGGTCAAATCAGTTTCCAGTAAATCCGGTGAAACGATATTGGCACGGATACCTTGGGGTCCTAACTCCTGAGCAACGGAGCGAATATAGGAAGCAGCGGCAGCCTTCGCCGCAGTATAGGCGGCAAGCCCAGAAGGCGGTGCTCCATGCGTTGCCACTGTGCCAACAAAGGTAAGACTGCCAGCGCCTCGCCTCACCATTTCCGGCAGGCAGGCCGATCCAATGTTAATCAAACCGCCTAATTGAACCGCCCCGTGTGAATGGAAATCGTCTGCGGTCAGATCCAGTATTGGGCGCGGTCCCAAGGGTGCGCTGATTGCATGAACAACTGAATCCGGCACGCCAAGAACGCCAATTGCGGCGTGAACTGCCTTGGCCACACTTTCCTGCTGTACAACATCACAAACGAATGTGGCGGAGGGTGACGCCAGTTCAGTTGCCAGTTGCTCCAATGATTGCCCACGACGTCCGAACAAACCTATCCGATAGCCCTGCCGCGAGAACAAAGCCGCCGTCGCTGAACCGACCGCACCTGTCGCACCGAAAATGAAGGCAACAGGTCCTTCACCTGAAATTGTCTCTGTCTGCGTCTGCACCGGGTTCGCGGTACTTTCTGCCTTGTCCTTTGGCATCAGGACACCGGCGTCCCCCTGTAGAAGCAGGGTTCCTTCCGCCGTCACTGCACTAATCGCGATATTGACAGACCGATTACTTGATGAGGCCCGTGTGACTTCCCCCCGCAAGATAACTATGTCTCCAACATAGGCAGGTGCGATAAAGCGCAACGTTTGATGCGACCAAAGCGCACCGGGGCCGGGCAAATGCATGCCAATAAGAGTCGACACAAAACTGGCATAACTGAGACCATGCGCCGCGCGCGCCTTGAGACCGCGCGCTTTGGCATAGGCATCATCAAAATGCATCGGGTTCACATCGCCGGAATAATCTGCGAACCGTGTCAGCAAATCTGCCGTGATTTCGATGTGAAGTTCGTGACTCCGACCAATTTCTGGAAGGGCACCCATGCTTTGCCACTCTCCTTTGGGTTAATCCCGGTCAGGATAAGGAATTTCTGGAACCAACCGACTTCGTTTGGCAGCCCAATCCTCAATCCCAATGGACCAGTAAGTGGCTGCTTGATATCGACCCTCGCCCCAAAACATATCTGGAATTTGCGCCACAAGCTGAAAGCCTAGACGCTTAAAATTGAAATTGGACGCCAGATGATTTTCTGTTGTTGGCTCTGTCACTCGACGCACCAGTCGCTCGAAGAAGATAAAGTCCAACCCAGCACGGCAGGCATCTATAGCGTAGCTGCCTCGCCAATAGTCTTTTTCACCAATCAAATAACCAATGCTGGAAAACCGATGATTGGGATTAACCCGCAGAGTAAAGGTTCCTATCCTAAGATCGCTTTCCCTGTCATGGATCCCAAACGCAAACCGGTCAACATGGTCAAAACCCGCAATAAATGCTTTTAGCGTGTCCAGCGTATGCGTCTCAAACCTTGCCTGAAGATAGTGAGTGACATCGGGGTCGTTCATCCAGCGCAAATAGTCTTCACCAACGTCTTGCGGTGTAAGGCGCTTCAGCACAACGGCCCCTTCCTCTAACCGTTCAGCATAGCCAAGCTTTACTGTATTCCCCATATAATCATCTGACTTTCTGAAACATCATGATGTTAAAGCGGCTAGACAATCCTGGAAACAGCATGAATGCCCTATAGGGCCGGACTGCAAGAACTCGACACCCGGCAGCCTTTGCAGCCTCAGTCCAAGCTTTGCGAGATCGCCCCCTCATCAAAAGAAAATTACATCCGTCGCCAGGGGCACCCCGACGAATCTTCTGACGACTCCATCCCGTCATGCTGTCGCTAGATGTGAACATATCATTGATCGACATAAAGCCGAACCGGTCACTGACGATACAAACCCCGCCCGGTGCAAGACAGGATGCGATATTGTGGACACATGCCTGCCATTTCTCTTCGTCGGTAATATGATGAATGGTGCCAATACTGTTGATAATATCGTAATCTCGACCGACTGCACCAACGTCGTTGCTGGAAAAATCCAGTTCAAAGATGGAGATATCCTTGTCATCGGCATATTTGTCACTCAAGTTCTCGACGGCCGGCGCTGCGATATCCACTCCGGTTACCGCGCGTGCGCCCAACCCATTTCGATAAAAATCGATCCAATGCCCGTTTCCAGACCCAATATCCATCACTTTAGGGTTCATCAGTTCCGGATGGAACCGGTTTAACAATGCCAGAATATTGCCCTCAATAATATTGTAATGCATCGCACTATAAAGTGGCGTCGTTTCCGCGCTCAATGTTCGACGATTGTCATAGTCCGGCATAAGGTTGTACCGAGAATCAAAGTATTTTTTGGAATCGACATGCTCAAACCGTTTGTCCGATCCAGCCTGGGCCAAAAAACCCTTTGCGGTCCGAAGGCCCAGACGCAAATCACGGAAAAAATCGCTCATGCCACTCTCCTGCCTGTCTCGGATATTTGATCCCGCGCAAATGATGTTCCGCTAGGACCAAGGCCCTGCTCAACAAAACTATTAATTTTCCGAAATCGACCCGATGTTGGTCCAAAAATAAAGAAATCTTCGGTCTCTCGACGCTTTCCTGCCTTGTCTTTGTATATCTTTTCTAATGCCGATTGTTCCAACATCAGCAGTTCGCGGAGTTGATCAAGCCACCCTTCCTTTCGGCAATCGATGAAGAATGCTCCTGACTGCAAAGCGCTCGCGAAAGCATCGGACACCGTATACATTCCCGTTTCCAGATAGATCAGCGGCACGCCGGAACTCCAAGCCCAAGAAAGAATGCTGCCTGGCCCGTCAACGATCAAAACATCAGCGGCCGCGCGCATATTTCGAAAATCAGTAAACTGCTGAATGCTACAATTTTTTGGAAGTTCCAGAAGACCGGCTAATGGGTCTGGATCAGTATAGCGGAACGTTGGATAGAGCTTCAGAATTGCGCTGCCCTTGGCACTCGCCAAGGCGCCGTAAACAACTTGTTTTCGGATTTCATGATAGTGAGTATCGCGCCAATAGTGTGGCAAGAACTGGAAATTGTTTGGATAAAGTCCCGTACACCAAACAGTAACCCGCCCTTCAATTCCCAAAGCTGTTCGTTGAAGAAACCGTTGAAGCCAGCGCATCCGTATGCTGCGAACAATGCGCGGCACACCAGCCACTACACATGAGGCTGCGACTTCATCGTTCGATAATCGCCGAAACAATTCCTGCTGCGCTGGGGTATACAGCAACATACCACGAAGCCCTAACTCTGTGTCCATCGAGCAAAAGGCTTCATGAAGCGGACTCAAGCCTGGAGCAACGCCATGCTCTACAACCAAAGAGCCAATTTGATGCTTAGCACAGAAGTGTCTAAGGAGACGTTCATATGGGCCATTCATCGCATTAAGCAAACAAAACGGTCGCCGTCCAACGTCGTTACGAACGAAGGCCAATAACTGTTTTTCTATTTCGGTAGAAATGGATTTTCCATAACCAATGGCGCGCGAAACACGCTCACCAAGATGCCGGGCTGCAAGCGTGAACGCTTCATCGCGTGGAAGATTCTTTTCAGCCCAGGCGCCATTCATTTCTGACATAACAACACTAACGACCACAGGGTCGATTTCTGTCGAAGCTTCTCTACCCTTCAACCGCATGTTCAGAAACCGAACCGTTTTACCCCGAGACATCAGGGCCAAGAATACTTCTTCCATCAATTCGTTACTTTGATTGAGTGCAATGACCGGGCCCCGCCGAGAAAAAGGGTTGAGGCTGATCTGCCTATCGTGTCCCAATCGGCGCCCCAGTCTGAATGCGATACTAGTCAACGGCGCATTCAACAATGTTGTTAGTCGGGACCAGATCGTTGGGCGCATGAAGTCGCCCGTTTCCATTGCACCGGTCGGTCGGGGCGCTGAAAAGGGAATGCTTTTCAGTCCAACCTTATTACCAATAACAGAAAACAATGTATCAAAGCGATCCGCAATAACGCGAAATCCTTGCACCGGTTCATCTTCTGTAGAACCAAAAACCTTGATGTCAGCGTTTTCCAATTGCGCCTTTTCAATCATTCTCCCAAGAAGATATGCCTTATACATATAAGACGACATTGCGCGTTGCAGCCCAAAGACCAAAGCCCATCCCAAAGGTGGTTCTCCGCTACCACGTGCAGAGTCGAGACTTTGAGCAATGGCGATAGTCGCGTCTATACATGCATATCCGACGCTATCCGCTTGACGCTGAGTAATGTCACCATCCATCCGATAAACCGGAATATCACGGCGGGCACAAATTTCAATCACATAGGGGCTCGTCGTCGCGATAACTAAATCCTGCATATTACAGCATTTCTGAAAAGCTAGCTCCATCGCACCGAGACTTTCGACCACCGCATAGAGTTTCTGGCGGTTTTTAGAATCCACTATTTAGCACCTTTTCAGGAAATCGTTCTTGCTAACGCATCGACCACGCGGTTTACATCAGCGTCGGTCAGTGACGGATACAGCGGCAGAGATAATGCGCTGGAATAATAATGGTCCGCGCCCGGCAGGCCGAAGACGCCGTATCGATGACGCCAATAGGTTTGGCGATGCACCGGGATATAATGAACTTGGCTGCCCACTCCAAATTCCGATCGCAGGCGCAACATCACGCTTGCACGGTCGAGACCCCGCTCAGCAAATGGAATTCGTACAGCGCATAGATGCCACGCCGGACGCCCCCACGAGACCCGTGCTGGCGCGATATCTGGAAGCCCCGCGACATCCAAGAGCGTACAATATTCCTGATGCAGCAACCGACGGCGCTCACTCCAGCGATCCAATTTGCGCATCTGACTGATCCCCAGGGCGCATAGGATGTCTGGAACTCGAAAGTTAAATCCAGCTGCAACCAGCTCATAATACCAAGGATTGGTTTCACCCAAGGCGGATACAGCCATACCTTGGTTTTCCCAGTCCGCAGGCAATCGCGACATACCATGGTTTCGTAGAAGGCGCAATTTCTCCGCATATGCGGCGTCCCCGGTTGTCACGGCACCGCCTTCTCCCATCGCAACCGACTTCACCGGGTGGAATGAAAAGATTGCCATCGAAGACCATCGACAGTCACCCACCACACTGTCGAGCCCATCAGCCCCCTGATCGTTCGCGGTTCGTGCGAGTCCGCCTAAGGCATGGCAGGCATCTTCAACAAGTGCGACATTGGATCTGTCGGCAATCGCCTTCAGCGCTGGCATATCTGCCGTCTGACCATTCAGATGAACAACAAAGGCCGCCTTTACATCGCGTTCAGAACGGTGCTTGGCTGCAAATTTTAGAGCCGTTTCCAGATCCTCAGGTCGCATCAGCCCAGTATCTGGATCAACGTCAGAAAATACAATTTCTGCCCCGGCCAAATGCGGCGCACTGGCTGTCGCAAGGAAGGTCATACTGGGCACGATGACCACATCGCCCACACCAATATCCAGCGCCTTTGCTGCCAAATACAGGGCGGAAGTTCCATTGTTGCACGCCACCGCATGAGCGGCGCCCGTTGCCCTAGCAAGCGCCATCTCAAATGCATCCACCAAGGGACCCGTGGTCAACATATCAGCGCGCAATGCCGACACAACGGCGGATATATCGTCGTCGTCAATCGACTGCCGCCCATAAGGTAAAAAATCTGACCGTGTCATTTTGTGCGATGCTTGCTGCCAAACCGTCTCAGAATTAGATCAGGCACAGCATGTCCTTGAATTCTTCGGAGGTTATCCAGCGTTCATTCTTGTGACTCGCGTATTGGAACCCTTCTTCAACAGGCGTTCCTCGCTGAGCCACTTCCTTTAGGCGAGAGGAGAACGATATCTCCGGAACGATCATGTAACGATCTCCCATATCATAGGTGAAACGGGACTCCTCCTCCGACAACATCATTTCGTGCAGTTTCTCGCCGGGCCGGATACCAACCACTTTGGTCGGGATTTCGGGGGCCACACCTTTTGCGATATCGATCACTTTCATGCTGGGCAGCTTAGGAACAAATATCTCACCGCCATGGGTTTCAGACAGACAAGAAAGGACGAAAGACACCCCCTGTTCCAGTGATATCCAGAAGCGGGTCATACGGTCATCAGTGATCGGCAAAAAGTCCGCGCCATCACTTTGCAGTTTACGAAAGAATGGTATGACACTGCCTCGTGACCCTAGGACATTTCCATAACGCACGACAGAGAAACGCGTCCGGCGACGACCAGACAGATTATTGGCTGCGATGAAAATTTTGTCCGCCGCCAGCTTGCTGGCACCATACAAATTGATCGGATTAACTGCCTTATCTGTTGAAAGGGCAACAACGGTTTCCACATTATTGGCAATTGCTGCGTTTACAACATTTTCTGCGCCATTGACGTTAGTTCGAATGCATTCCATTGGATTGTATTCGGCCGTTGGCACATGTTTCAACGCTGCTGCGTGCACAACACAGTCAACATCCCGCATTGCGATTTCCAGGCGCTCCCTGTCCCGAACGTCACCAATGAAAAAGCGCAATGGGGTATTATGCGTGCCCGTATAATTGAAGCCGAAGTCATTCGCCATTAAGTACTGCTTGTCTTCATCCCGCGAGAAGACGATCAGGCGGCGTGGCTTAAAGTTATCCAAAACGAATCGACAAAACGCTCGGCCAAAAGACCCTGTCCCGCCGGTAACGAGGATGTCTTTGCCATTCAAATCGGTTTTCGAAACATCAAAACACTTCACTGGCCTTACCCCTATTTTCTATCCAACGCCTCATGATCCGCTTGAACTCGGCTTAGGTCGCTGGGGCGCCCAACGTCCTTCCAGTATTCATGTATAGGAAACAGGCCGACCTTCATTCCCAGTTCTCGCGCCTCATTCAATAGTTCCGGCATATCCATAGGAACGTTTTTCGGCACCAGCGATAGAATCTCTCTGCCAAAACAATATATTCCCCCCGATACGAAGTATCTAAGCTTTGGCTTTTCCTCAATCCCAGCGAATAGCCCGTCATCATTCTGACGTACCACGCCATAAGGAACGTCATGTTCATATCGGGCAACCGCAATCGTTGCATGAAGCTGATTGCTGTTATGAAACTCGGTGAAGGCCCGAAGATCTATCTTTGTCACGACATCACCGTTTAACACAATAAGTGGCTCATCTGTCCATTTTGGAATCAGCGAAATCGCACCGGCGGTTCCTAATTTGAACTCTTCCTTTAGAACCTGGATATCTGCCAAATTGTTACGGCTATCTATAAAGGCTTCAACCTGTTCCGACAGGTGGTACGTTGAAACGAAAATCTGCCGATAACCGGTATCTTCCAATCGGCGCAGGACATGATGCAAGATCGGTTGGTCATCCAGCGGCAGCAATGGCTTAGGGATTGAGCGTGTGAGGTCCCCCATACGCGAACCAAAGCCACCCGCCATCACCAAGCATGTCCCTTGGCGCAAAACCGGAATTTTCGCAACAAAAAGGTCTATCAAACGCTGCTCCGCGTCCACTATCGGCAGAAACTCATAGCGCAGCGATTCCGGCAGAAACTCTCCCCCCTCCGTCAGAACATACGGTTTCGGGTTCATGCACAAATCCACAGTATCATTCAGACCAACACCACGCAGCATGCCGCGTCGAATATCGCCGTCCGTCACTGTACCAATCAAACGCTGTTGGTCACCCACAACGCATCCAACTTGCATCATCGCAGAATCAAAACGCTGCAGCACATCCCGAATTGGTGTGCCGCTGTCATAGATATAGGGGGTGATATCGCTAATCTTTTCCATAGCCGCCATCGAACGGGTCAATTTCAAAAAATCATTCCGCTTCCGCCCATGCCGCGAGGAGAAAAACGTCCTCAAACCAAAATCCAGGCGGCACCGGCTCAAGCAGCCATTCCGCCACTTTTTCTGGCGAGGTTT
>JARGPE010000115.1:12829-13108 GCA_029212835.1 Alphaproteobacteria bacterium
AAGGCCTTAAGCGCCTGTAACATGCTAGTTGCTCTTTGCCGTTCGGCGGTACCCGGCAAGGCTTCAAAATGTCGAAGAGCAATCTGCACTCTGCGTGACAAATCAGGGATCGAACGCCCTTGCCCAGCACCTAGCGTATTTGATGCATATTGACGGTAAGAACCGACTGAAGCCCCCGCGTACCCCACTTTTCCGCCTTGATCAATCAGTATCGTGAACAGAAACCAATCTACGGCAGTTAGTATATCGGGCAATTGCGGAATGTTCTCTCCCAGGAAG
>JARGPE010000116.1:0-8173 GCA_029212835.1 Alphaproteobacteria bacterium
TCACGATTTCCGGTGTGCCGGAAGGGGCCAGCCTGACAGTGGGGACACAGACGTCACCGGGTGTGTGGTCCTTGACCGCAGCAGAGTTGGAAACGGCTGGATTGAACCCGCCGCATGACTTCTCCGGCGATATCAATCTGACCCTAACGGCCAGCGTGACGGATGTTGATGGTGATGTTGCCACCGACAGCCAGGATTTCACCGTCTATGTAGCTCCTATTGTGGATGCTATCGAACTGACGGCAGAATCTGAAACCGCAACCTTTGTGCCGGGTAATCCTGGTGGCGGCACGTCAACACCAGGCGAAGGCTTGCGTGTGACCAATATGGGTCATGAAAGCGCCAGCTATAACAACACCTTCGGCTATGTCATCATGGTTGCGGGAGTGCCCACGGTTGGTGAAATCCTGTTCAGCAATACCAAGGATGAAATCAACGTTACGAAGGAAATCACAGGCGTCGATCCTGACTCGGTTGAGTTCTTCGTGATCTCCAATGGGGCAAGCCTGAATCCAGGTCTGACCAGTGGCACCGAAGTCACCTTCTCTCAGAATGCGCAGGGCAATTGGGTTGCCTCGACCACCAATGGACCACTGTCTGGTCAGGGTGATCCGGTGATCTTCTCCAACCCGGCGTTGAACGAGAACAATTTTGATTACACGACGGATAATCAAGTCGTCGGCAATCAGAATTGGGAAGATATCGCCAGCGGTGGTGATATGGACTTCAACGACGTTAACATGAATGTCGTCCGGTATGACCTGCCTGTCGACACCAGTGAAAACGATGTCTTGGTCGGTACGCCACAGGACGATGTTCTGGATGGTGGTGCTGGTGACGACACGATCACAGGCCTGGGGGGTGATGACACGATCACCGGCGGAACGGGCAACGACACCATCTATGGTGATGGCGCTGCAGAGGATACTGTCAGCATTATCACAGTGGGCGAACCGTCCGTCATTTTCTCATCCTCGTTTGAAGACATTCCAAGCGATGCTGAGCATAGCAATCCCTCGACATTTGCGACCTCCATTGATGGTTGGGCGTCGACTGCTGATAAGGTTGAAATCTGGACCGATGAAGATGTCCGTGACTTGGGCGACCAACCTGACGGTACCAACCAGGCAGCAGATGGAGACAACTTTGTTGAGTTGAACAATGTTCCTGGCAACACCTTTGCGGATGCTGATGGGATCTATCGCGATGTTCAAACCGTTGTGGGTGAAGTGTATGAACTGACCTTCAGCTACTCAGGCCGCCCTGGATATGATGAAACCGTAAATTCCATGGAAATTACGGTCGATGGGGAACAACTGGGCAGCTACAGCCAGGATATGTCCAACCAGACCCAGCACGACTGGCAGACCGTTACGGTTCGCTTCGTCGGGACGGGTGAGCCGATGCGGATCGTGTTCGCGGAAAATTCAACCAATGACCAACATGACGGTCGCGGCATGTCGCTGGATGACATCACATTGGTGGATACCGGAACCATGGAAGTTGTTGGCCAGGAGGGCGACAGCTTCAATGACACGATCTATGGCAATGCGGGCGATGACACGATCTTCGGTCAGCAGGGCGATGATGTGATCTATGGCGATGATCCGGCAGGCACATTGGCTGATGGCACTTTCGTAGCACCGATTGAAATCACTGCGGCGGCGACGGATACGGATGGATCGGAAGAGGTCCTGACGATTGAAATCGGCAATATTCCAGATGGCGCGACCCTGACCAACACGGCGGGCGATGTCTTTACTGGATCGCAGGTTCATGTTCTGACGCCAGATCAACTGGCTGGGCTGCAAATCGAAGTGCCGAATGGTACGGGTGATTTCTCCCTGTCGATTGAAGTTACGGTTCTGGATACAGATCCAGACCATGGCGGCACAGATACCGGCACGCGCAGCACGACTCTGGCGATTGATATCCCAGAACCGGTTACATCGGACAGCAATGCGTCTTACGACGACACGATCACCGGTGGATCGGGCAACGACACGATCTATGGCCAGCAAGGCGATGACGTGATCTATGGCGATAACGGCAACGTTGGGTCAGGTAATACTGGCGGCGGAGAAACTGGCTCAACAGAACATTCTGTTGAAAATGTCGGTAACGCGGACTTCACAATTGCGGTCTGGGATCTGTCGACTGTTACGGTGACAAACGGTGCATCCGGACAAAATCCATTCAGGGATGCGACGTCGGGTAGCTGCAATGTGACGGGAGCCACCTTCACGAGACCGAATGGCACCAATCCTGTTGGCGTCGGGATGGCCGACAATGACGCCCATTTCAATGACGGAGATTCAAATCAGGTCCTGGCGGCTGGTGTGACCCTGAATGGGGATACTGGTTCTGCAGGCGACCGTCTGACGCCGGAATATGCTTATTCGGTGCAGGCATCGGATGGAACTGTGGTGAATGTTTACGCTGTTGAATTGGACGGCAATCACACAGTTGGCTTCGTGACCGATCAGCCGCTGGTGGCGGGAGAGACCTATAGCTTTATCGAAGAAATCTCCAGCTATCCGTCGATTGATTACACCTCTGTCGCAACGACCTGGACCGATGCGTCTTATACAGACAGCACCGATGGCGGCTCGACCGGTGGTAACAACGCTACGTTGACCTATGACGACTATATCGACGCTGGTGACGGTAACGATACGGTCTATGGTGAGCAGGGGGCCGATACCATCATTGGTGGGGCTGGAAATGATGTTCTGTATGGTGATGGTGGTCCGAATGATACCGGCGCACCGGTTGAACAGCCCGCACCAGAGCCGGTAGAGGTACAGTTCGATTTGTCTAACCCAAGCTATGGCGACGATCCGCTGAACCAGTATGGCAGCAGCGGTGATCATTATGCCAAGGGGTATATGGACAATGATCAGATGGTCGTTAAGCTGGGCGGCAAGGATGATTGTAACATCTGTGATATGGCCGGTGGTTTTACATCCAGCTTCTCAGTGGATGCGGCCGCTACGGAAACCACGATCACCTTCAGCTATCGGATGGTTGTCGACAGAGATTATGAATCGAACGAGTTCGGTGAAGTCTGGGTCGCAATCGATGGTCAACGGGTGAACATTGGCGGCGATGATTTCGTTACCCGCGTGTTTGGTAATGGCAATGGCGGCAGCGATAGCGACACCGGTTGGCAGACCGTTACACTGAATGTTGGTGATCTGCCTCCGGGTGCTCATGAAATCACATTGGGCGGCTATAACAACGCCAAGACCACAGAGAGCGAGAGCATCGAAATTCGGTTCGATAACCTGGAAATCACCGCCATGGTTGGCGGCGTTGAGCCAGTCGATACCGCGGAATCCTTGTCAGTCGATATCACGGGCACGCATATTGATGTCTCTGACGTGGTTTCGACATGGCACGATGCTGGCGTGACACTGCAAGCCTTGCGGTATGATGCGTCGACGGACAGCTATATTGATCGTAACTTCTCGACCAAAGATATCAGCTTCACCATCAACAGCAGCAATACCAGCGATACCAGCCTGCATGGCAGTTACAACTACGCTGGTATCTCAGTCGGTGGTGGCATTGATGGTGGCGAAATCGATACGGTCGATGGCAGCACAGACAGCGGAACGGAGGTTATGCGCTTAACCTTCGACCAACCGATGGGTGATGTCACACTTACGGTTTCGGCCTTGTTTGATGGCGAAACTCAAATCACCGCAGATCATGCGCCATTCGATCCTGGCTATCTGGAGCAAGCGCGCTGGACAGCTTATGGAGAGAATGGAGAGCAGGCGACTGGTGTCATCGATGGAACCGTCAATGGATTGGCGACGGCGACAATCTCTACAGGCTTCGCGATTGCCTATATTGAATTGGCACCGGTGAATGATGGGGCTGGCAACAGTGGCAACAATTCAGACTTCCTGTTGAAATCAGTTTCAGCGGAGCCTTATGACGCCCCTGCGCTTGATACTTCCAGCAATGACACCATTCACGGTGGCAGTGGTGACGATCAAGTCTACGGCCAACACGGCAATGACTTCCTGCAGGGCGGTTCGGGCGATGACATCGTTTCGGGCGGCACCGGTCGTGATTGGATCATGGGTGGATCGGATAATGGTTCTGTGGATGTTGGACCTCAATCCATCACAGTAACCTTCCAAGGGACGGATGCTTCCTATTCCAACTCGGTTGGTTACTATGTCCTGGATGATGAAGGCACACCGGAAACGGGCCAGGTGATTTGGGCAAATCTGCATCAAACCGATGTTGGATCCACCCATACGATCCTGCTGGATGGTTTCGACCAAGAAGACATTGGCTTCTTCCTGATCCCGGATGGTGGCGACATCAACCAGGGCCTGGCGGACGGCACAGTCGTTACCTTCGGTGAAAGTGCGACGGGTGAGATCACAATCTTTGCGGATGGCCATGAATTGCAGGGTCAGGATGCCAAGGCATATTTCTCAAACCCATCCAGCCTGAACACCGATGGACAAGACCATACCCAAGTCACTGAAATTACGGACGGGGTGGGTCTGACCATCAACGCAGATGGGAATGATGGCTATCTGCAGGGCGGCGACGTGATTTCTGGTCAGCAGGTGACTGTGGAAGTCGGGTTCAAGTCAACCGAGTTGGGGTCGAGCTTTACGCCGCTGGTGTCCTATTCTGCGGGTCGTAACAATGGGAATGAATTCACCATTGGTGCGCAGAATGGAACCATGCAGGTGCTGGTCGCAGGTGTCGCGGTGGTGACCACGATCCTGGCGTCTGGTCTGTTCGATGGTCAGGAACATATGATTTCTGCCACATGGGACGGCTCAACCGGCGATCTGAAGGTCTATGTCGACGGTGTTCAAGGCTTCGCAGCGACCAACGTCGCCACGGGTGAAAGTCTCCAGGGTGGTGGTACTTTGGTCTTTGGGCAGGAGCAGGACAGCAATGGGGGTGGGTTTGATCCGAACCAGACCTTCTCTGGAACACTGACCCAGGCACGCATCTTTGACGAGGTTCGTGACCCGGTAGAGATTGCCCAGAACGCGGGTGAGCCTTTGCCGAATGATACGACCAATGTTGTCGCGGATTATCACTTCGGCAACTACAATGCCGGGAACCATACGGTTGAAGATGTATCCGGGAACGGCAATGACTTGACCTATCACACAGTGTCTGGCTTTACCCCATCTAGCGATCCAGAGGTGATCACAGGTGGTTCCGGCGAAACCTTGATCGGGTTTGAAGACCTTCTGAACGGGGGCGATCATGACTACAATGACGCTATCCTGTCTGTGAAACCGGTGCCATCCGCAGCAGACTTCCAGCATGGCGATCAGCTCTGGGGTGGCGAAGTTGGTGGCACAGGCGATGGGGAGCAGGATGCCTTCTTCTACGCCCGCGGTGATGGGGTTGATACCATCAACGACTTCGAAGTTGGCACGGATCAGCTGTTCATCAGTGGCTACGAGCGGGATGACATGACCATTCTGCAGGATGGCAGTGACACAATTATCAGCCTTGGCGATGGCGGTGCGATCAAACTGGTTGGTGTTGACGCCTCTGTCTTCGGTGCTGAAGACAACATTGCTTCTTACGATGCCGATACGGATCACAATGGTTCGTTGAACATTGATGAATTGATGCAAATGAAGGATGACGTGCTGGGCAATCATGTTGGTGACAGTGGTGGGTCAACTCCGCCTCCGTCAGCGCATGACGCAGGTATTGTCATGGTCGCGCCGGTGATCCCGGGCCTGACCGATCAGAATGGGAATGAAGATCCTCAGAACGGGTAACTCATCCTAACTGTTGATTGGCGTGGTGTTTTGAGAGAAAAAGCGGAGGTGCCTCATGGTCCTCCGCTTTTTCATATATATATGCCCAATGTGTAATCCAGTTTGGTATGAATCGTGCTTACATGTTAGAAGTGTTGGTAAATTGGACTTTTGCAGCTTACATACCTTAGCTGTAGGCTTTTTTGGGAGCATTGGTAGTACCCGATGGCGCGTGAACCGGACTTCGACTCAAAGGCTGTGTCGGCGAAGCGGATAGATCCGCCACGCGCCTATGCGCCAAAGGATGCCTTGAAGGGAACAGAGACTCAGCCCCCGGACGCAGTTGGGTCGGGCGACGATGCGCAGTCGGCCGGATTGCTAAATCCTTTAAATGATGGTCGTTCGGATCCAAATGCAGGTCGTGCAGAACGGGATTTGCTGTCACCAGAGGCCCTTCATCGTCATTTTGAGCGGGCAAGCGCCGCCAATGATACTGCTGCTGCACTGAATGATGCTGCGGATGATATCGCAAGAACAGTTGGGGCGACCAAACCAAAGGATCCCCCATCGTCTGATTCCAGCGATCACGATCCAGATAGTCCGCAATCGGACACTAAGGAATCTGATGCTGCGCGCAATGCTGCGGCAGAACGTCGGAAAAGCAAAAACCGGCGGGAAGGATCGCGTGAGGGTAAAGATCGTCGCAGCGCCTCAACAGGGTGGCAAATCCGCCCTACACCGGGCACCAAGGATGATCCGCTTCTTGGTTGCTTGACCATTTTGTGCACCTTGCTGGAGCGTAATATTTCCTCCGAAGCGCTGACTTCTGCCTTGCCACTGGTCGACGGCATGTTGACGCCAGAACTGTTCGTGCGTGCTGCGGAACGGGCCGGGATATCCTCTCGCCTTCAGCGCCGAAATTTGGACAGTGTTTCGAAACTGTCTTTGCCCTGTGTGCTGTTGCTCAGTCGTCAGCGGGCTTGCGTTTTGACCGACATTCGTCGGGATGAGGGGCGCGCCACGATCATCCTGCCGGAAATGGGCGCTGGAACTCGCGATGTTGCCTATGATGAACTGGTGCAGGAATATGTCGGGTATGCATTATTTGCCCGCCCGGAATTTCAATATGACAAGCGCGCGCAAGATGACCGCATTGCCGATCCGAAGGGATGGTTCTGGGGCACCCTGATGAATTCCTGGAAGCTGTATATCGAGGTCGGTGTGGCCGCGATCATGGTCAATTGTTTTGCGATTGCCAGCCCGCTGTTCACAATGAATGTCTATGACCGCGTGGTGCCGAACTTTGCGGAAGAGACCCTTTGGGTGCTCGTGATTGGTATTTCCATCGTTTACGGGTTTGATTTCATGCTGAAATTGATCCGTGGCTATCTAGTTGATGTCGCGGGTAAGACTGCCGACACAAAGATTGCGGCGCGTTTGTTCCAGCAGGTTATGGGCATGAAAATGGCCAATCGCCCCCCATCTGCCGGTGGTTTGGCCAACTCGATGCGCGAATTTGAAAGTCTGCGCGAGTTCTTCACCTCCTCCACCGTGACCGCCTTGGTCGACTTTCCCTTTATCTTCCTGTTTCTGGGGGTGATTGCCGTTATTGGCAGTCCGGCAATTGTTGCGATCCCGGCCTTTATGGTCTTTTTGGCGATTATCTGTGGCTTTATCGTACAGATTCAAATGCGCAAAATTGTGCAGGAAACAACCCGTGAGTCACAACAAAAGCATGCCATTCTGATTGAGGCGATTTCCGGCGCAGAAACGATAAAGGCGACCGCCTCGGAAGGTCGTATGCAACGTGCCTGGGAAACCTTTGTGTCGAAGACAGCGGCCTCTTCGATGAAAGCCACACGCTGGTCACAGTTTGCCTTAAACCTTAGTGGATTTTTCACCCAATTCGTAACCGTTACCGTGGTGCTGGTCGGGGTTTATCAAATCCACGAAGGCCATATGACAACGGGTGCTTTGGTGGCCTGTACCATTCTGGCTGGACGGGCGATGGCACCCTTGTCTCAAATTGCCGGTATCGCAACGCGCTTCAACCAAGCGCGGGAATCGCTAAACGCGCTGGACAAGATGATGCAAACCCCGGTGGAGCGTCCCGAAGGGCGTTCTTTTGTGCATCGTCCAGAATTCAACGGGATGCTGGAATTCAAAAATGTGAAATTCGCCTATCCTGAAGCGAAGACAACCGCCTTGAGCGATGTATCCTTTAAGATTGAGGCTGGTGAAAAAGTCGGAATTATCGGGCGCATTGGCTCAGGGAAATCAACGATTGAACGCCTGTTGCTGGGACTCTACGACCCAGATGAAGGATCTGTTCTGGTCGACGGGACCGATGTACGTCAGATTGACCCGGCTGATTTGCGCCGATCGGTCGGTGTGGTGCCGCAGGATGT
>JARGPE010000116.1:8183-12912 GCA_029212835.1 Alphaproteobacteria bacterium
TGTCTATCTGTTCTTTGGCTCTGTAAAAGAAAACATCGCGCTTGGCGCACCCTATGCGGATGACTCCGCGATTTTGCGGGCAGCCCGTATTTCTGGCGTAGATGAATTCATCTCTAAACATCCGCTGGGGTTGGATTTGCCGGTGGGAGAGCGCGGCCTGTCCTTGTCTGGTGGGCAGCGTCAGGCTATCGCCGTTGCGCGTGCCTTGTTGCTGGATCCGCCGATCCTGTTGCTGGATGAACCCACCAGCGCGATGGATAATACCACCGAAGGGCGCTTTAAGGCGCGCCTGGGCACAGTGTTGACCAATAAAACACTCATTCTTGTGACACACCGTGGCTCGCTGTTGACGCTGGTTGATCGTCTGATCGTTATGGATGGCGGGCGCATTGTGGCAGATGGTCCAAAGGAAATTGTGATGGAAGCGCTGGCATCAGGGCGCATTCAAGCAGCGAAGGTTTAACCGGATAGCGTTCTTCCTAGGGAAGGGCTGACAAAAAGATCGGAATGGCGCGTATGTCTGCTGGCAATTGGGGTGATGAAATATTCGACGCCGAAAGCAAATCCGGCGTTGGGCGCAGTGCGCGTTTATGGGCGCATGTCCTGCTGTTTTTGATTGCCGCTTTCTTTGTCGTATTTCTGGTCTGGGCACATAGCGCAGATTTGGATGAAATCACCCGGGGTGAAGGCAAAATCATCCCTTCTGGTCAGACCAAGATTGTGCAGCATTTCGAAGGCGGTATCGTTTCGGAGATATCAGTTCGCGAAGGGGACATTGTTGCCGCGGGCCAAGTGATTATGCGCATCGAAAACCGCTTGGCCGATGCTGAATTGGCCGAGAAAACGACCAAGTATCGCAGTCTTTGGGCGGAAGGGGCACGGCTGCAAGCAGAAGCAACCGGGGCGACTGAGATCAATTTCTCTGAGGATATTTTGAAGAACGCACCAGATCGTGCGAATGACCAACGCGATGTGTTCGAAACCAACCTTACCGAATTGCAGGGTAAAATCCGCATTCGCGAAACTCAACGAACTCAGGCTCTGCAGGAATTACGGCAGAAGACCGCGCAGGTCTCCCAAATTCAAAGCCAGTTGGAGTTGGCGCGCCAGGAATTGAATTTGGTGCAGCCCCTGGTCGCCAGCGGCGCCGCGTCGCAACAGGAATTGCTGACTTTGAGGCGCTCCGTTGTGGAATTGGAGTCTCAGCTGGAAGATACCAAATTGTCGATCCCGCGGATTCGCTCTCAAATTCAGGAATCAACCAGCACGATTGAACAGGAACTCTCTGCCTTCCGCGCCAAGGCACAGCAGGATTTAAGTAAGGTCCGGACCGAGGCGGAACGCTTGCGCGAAGATCTGACCGCGGGTCAGGACCGTGAAAAACGAACGGATATTCGGTCTCCCGTGCGTGGCACCGTGAATAAGATCCTGATCAATACAATTGGTGGTGTTGTGAAGCCGGGGGATCCAGTCGCTGAAATCGTACCATTGGAAGATTCCTTGTTGGTGGAAGCCCGCATTCGCCCCGCCGACCGTGCACAGCTTTATCCTGGCTTGTCTGCGGTTGTGAAAGTCTCTGCCTATGACTTTTCCATCCATGGGGGGCTGGATGCGAAATTGGTCGATATCTCCCCCGATACGATCCTGGATGAAGAAGGCAAACCCTATTACCGGGTGCGCCTATCGACGACGGATACCAGCCTGGGCAAGGATATGCCGATTATTCCTGGTATGACCGCAACAGTAGACATTATTACGGGCCATAAAACGGTCCTTCAGTATCTCTTGAAGCCGATTGAAAAAGGCCTCACCAATTCAATGACGGAACGTTGATGCACAAACCTGGTAAATTTAATGCTTTTACGGATGAATCTCTGGCTCTGGACGGCGCGAAATCTGGACCTTTGGCGGGAACAACGTTTGCCGTAAAGGATTTGTTCGATATTGCAGGCACGGTTGCTGCCTGTGGAAATCCTGATTGGGCACGCACCCATTCCGCGGCAAAAGCTCACGCTGAAGCTGTATCGACCTTGCTAGCGGCCGGGGCCTCCGTTCGGGGTAAAACGATAACCGATGAATTTGCTTTCTCCATCATTGGGGAGAACCATCACTATGGAACTCCCATTAATCCCAATGCCCTTGGGCATGTCTGCGGTGGGTCGTCCAGTGGGTCGGCGGCGGCAGTGGCCGGGAACTTGGTTGATTTTGCGTTGGGCACGGATACGGGTGGCTCCGTTCGCATTCCGTCCAGCTTTTGTGGAATATTCGGTCTTCGTCCCAGCCATGGTCGTGTCTCGTTAAAGGGGGTTTTTCCTTTAGCAGCCTCTTTTGACACGGTCGGGTGGTTCGCCCGTGACCCCGTCTTGATGCAGAAAATTGGTCAAGTGCTGCTGCAGAATCCTATTGCAGCCTCAAAATCTCCGTCACGTCTGCTGTATCCGGTTGATGTATGGCAGGATGTTGCTTCTGACACTGCGCTGGCGCTGGACCCCGGCGTTTCTCGCCTTGAAGAGCTCTATGGCCCGGTTGAGCGGATGACTTTGGCAGAGGGCAGTAATTTGGCAGAATGGTTTGAAACATTCCGTGTCGCACAGGGGGCTGAAATTTGGCAGACATTGGGGGCCTGGATTGAAGACGTGCAGCCAAGCATCGGCCCTGGAATCAAGGAACGATTGGACTGGTGCAAATCGCTGACAAAGGCCATGCAAGACGATGCCTTGAGCCGTCGCGAGGAGATCGCAAGTCGGCTGCAGGACGTGACCCAGGACGGTTCAGTCCTGGTCCTGCCGGCTGCCCCTGGACCAGCGATTGAATCGGGGCGCAGTGCTGTTGCCTCCAACGAAATACGGGCTCAGATTATTCGTCTCTCTGGCATCGCCCCGTTATCGGGTGTGCCACAGATGTCGTTGCCGGTTGCGAAAGTAACAGGTCTGCCGGTTGCCTTGTCCCTGATGGCCGCGCGCGGTTCTGACGAGATCTTGCTGAAAATGGCAACGGAATTGTGCGGAACCGCTGTTGATGGATTGGCCCCGCTGCTATAGCCGTGGCATTAGAGCTTGGGCACAAGGGCCTTTAGATTTCAAAACGGACCAAGGATTCGAAAGGGACATCGATTTCATCGCGTCCGCCAAGGCCTTCCAATTCTATAATGCAGGCAACCCCCGCAACGTCACCGCCGACCTTGCGGATAAGTTCGATGGCCGCCGTCATGGTGCCACCAGTGGCCATCAGATCATCCAGGACGACAACACGCTGACCGGGCTTAATTGCGTCTGCCTGGATTTCGACAGTGTCCGTACCGTATTCCAATTCATAAACATGGCTGACCGTTTTTCCGGGTAATTTGCCTTGCTTGCGCACCATGGCAAATCCCAGTTCCAACTCCAACGCCAGGGGGGCGGCGGTCAGGAACCCGCGGCTTTCAATTCCGACCAAAAGATCTGGCTGCCATGCTTTACAGATATCGGCCAATTCCAGAACGCAATGCTTCCAAGCCTGTGGATGGGCCAGTAAAGTGGAAATATCGTAAAATAAAATTCCAGGCTTTGGAAAATCAGGAATGGTTCGGATATGTTGCGCAAGATCCATTTGTACCTCTAAGGTCTAGGGAGCGTTTAAAGCGCGGAGTGTAATGGTCGATACGGGATGCCGCAATGCGGGATAGGACAGTGAGCGCATGAATTCCGAAGGATGGATGCGCACCCATAGTGATGGGGCATTTCTGACAGTCAATGCCGGTGGGGCATGGACGATTTCCAGCGCGTCTGTCTTGGACAAGCTGGTTTCGTCGCTGAAGGCTGGTGCTGCAGAGAACATTGTTTTTGATCTATCTGATTTGGAGCGATTGGACAGCGCGGGCGCATGGTTGTTGTTCCGCTGTGCCTCCCGGCTGCGGGGCGAGGGAGTCAGTGTCGATTTCATCGGTGTATCCAGCAATCATCGCCCCATGTTGGATCTGGTTTCCAGCCAGGCGGCAGCGGCAGAGCCCAATTCAGACACCCGCAGCAGTCTCGCTAAGTTTCTGGAGCGGATCGGGCGCGGTTTCATCGCGGCCGTGATGAAGGGCGTTGAGCTGTTGAATTTCATCGGCCTCGTTACCCTTACCTTAGGGCGAACGATCGTCTCACCCCGTCGATTGCGACCAATGGCCTTGGTGACCCAGATTGAACAAACCGGATTGAACGCTTTGCCGATTGTCGGCCTGTTATCTTTTCTGATTGGGGTTGTTCTGGCTTATCTAATGTCAGATCAGTTGCGCCAGTTCGGGGCGGAGGTTTTTACGGTCAATCTGGTTGGTCTATCGATGCTTCGGGAGGTGGCGGTGCTGATCACGGCAATTATGATTGCTGGTCGGTCAGGTTCTGCCTTTACGGCACAGATTGGTACCATGAAGGTGAACGAGGAAATTGATGCCATGGGCACGCTGGGCCTGGACCCGATTGAGGTTCTGGTGCAACCCCGAGTGCTTGCCTTGATGATAACACTGCCTTTTCTAACCTTCTTTGCGGATGTAATGGGCATATTGGGGGGCGGTATTATGACGGTTTTGTCCCTTGGCCTGTCGCCGGAGCAATTCGTGAACGCTTTGAAAAAAGCGGTGGATCTGAACGACTTTTTGGTTGGGATGGTCAAGGCTCCGGTTCATGCCTATATCATCGCCATTGTCGGGTGCTACGAGGGATTGAAAGTCGAGCGTACGGCGGAAAGCGTCGGGCGACAGACCACAACC
>JARGPE010000117.1:0-954 GCA_029212835.1 Alphaproteobacteria bacterium
AGATTTGTCCGGTCCCAATGGCGTCATTGCTGCGGAAATGGCAGTCGAAGATTTCGGCGGTACGGTTCTGGGTAAGAAAATTGAAGTCGTCTCCGCGGATCACCAGAACAAGGTTGATATCGGTCTGGACATTGCACGGCGCTGGTATGAGAGCGAGAATGTCGACCTGATCATCGATGTGCCGAATTCGGCAATTGCCATCGGTGTGAACGATTTGACTCGTGATCTTGATAAGATTGCGATTTTCACCAGTGCTGGCTCGTCGGCTCTGACGGGCGCGAAATGCTCGCCAAATGGCATTCACTGGACCTATGACACCTATGCCCTGGCGCGCGGTGTTGCCACGGCAATGTTGGAAAATGGGGATAAAAGCTGGTTCTTCCTGGTCAGTGACTATGCCTTTGGTCACGCGCTGCGGGCAGATGCCGGGCAGGTCGTGGAAAACAATGGCGGCACCATCGTTGGGGAAGTGAAGCACCCGCTGAACACTTCTGACTTTGCCTCCTATCTCTTGCAGGCTCAGGCTTCGGGCGCTCAGGTTATCGGTCTTGCTAATGGCAGCGCCGACACTGTGAACTCAATCAAACAGGCCAATGAGTTCGGGATTACCCAGTCTGGCCAGAAACTGGCCGCCCTGTTGTTCTTCCTGACCGATGTGCATTCCTTGGGGCTGGATCTGGCTGCAGGCGTGAACTTGGTGGAAGCCTTCTATTGGGATCAAACCGACGAAACCCGTGCCTGGTCCGAGCGTTTCTATAAGCGCACGGGCGTGATGCCGACCATGCTGCATGCCAGCGATTATGCTGCTGTTATGCATTACCTGAAGGCCGTTGAGGCTGCTGGGACCGATGCCAGTGGCCCGGTTCTGGAGAAAATGAAAAGCACGAAGATCAATGACTTCTTCACCAAGGATGCCTATATCCGTGAAGATGGCCGTGTGATCCGCGACATGTA
>JARGPE010000117.1:964-8369 GCA_029212835.1 Alphaproteobacteria bacterium
GAACAAGTCAGAATCCAAGCGCGATTGGGATTACTATAATGTCGTGCGCACCATTCCGGGTGAGCAAGCTTTCCGGCCTTTGTCTGAAAGCGAGTGCCCGTTGGTCAAGAAGTAAGGGTTTCCTTTCTTCATGACCCTCTTGCCTCAAACTAGAGCGATCGTCACCGGTGCCGGCCGAAAGGACGGCATCGGTTGGGCGGTCGCTCAACTTTTCATACAAAATGGCGCGCAGGTCATCCTGCTCGACCTGGATCAAGACAGCGTCCACAGGGAAGCCATAGAGATCGGTGCATTGGCTGGCATCGGCTGTGATGTTTCTGATCAAGCCGCAGTGCGTGATGCGGTGGACGAGGCAGAGGCCTTGCTGGGCGGTCTGGACTGCGTCGTCAATAGTGCGGGCATCGTGAATGCCGCACGGTTGCACCAGATTACCGATACGGATTGGCATCGCATGATTGATGTCAATCTGGGCGGAACCTTCAATCTTCTTCAAGCCGCCATTCCTGCCCTGACCAAGGGCATAAATGCCAGTTTCGTGGCGATATCATCCATGGCGGCAATGCGCGGCGGGGGCTTGCTGGGCAGCAGTCATTACGCAGCATCGAAGGCCGGAATCCTGGGCCTGGTTAAAGGGGCCGCACGAGAATTGGGGCCGGCAAAGATCCGCGTGAATGCCTTGGCTCCTGGCATTGTTGATACCAGTATGACCCGTGGAAAATTTGGGCCGGACTGGGAAAAAATGCTGTTGGATCAAATTCCCCTGGGGCGTTTTGCAAGTCCTGAAGACATTGCGAAAGCATGTTTGTTTCTAGCCAGTGACCTTTCATGCTATATGACAGGAGTTACATTGGATGTGAATGGTGGATATTTCTTGCATTGAGTGGACAGTGGTATCGGTTCAGCTAAATAATACTCTCATGATGGAAAATTTGATTGTTTCGGTCTTCTGGGTGGCGGCGCCCTTCTAGATCTGAGTTATAAGGATTTATCATTTTGGTGACGAAGATGAACGATGATACCCAATCGCGACGCGGCAGCAGTGCGGATCGCATGCTTGGTATTCTCGATTATTTCACGACGGAAACACCGGCCTGGACCGTTGATGCCCTGCAGGTAGAAATGGGCGGTTCCCGCGCGACTACCTATCGTTATGTGAAGGCCTTGGTGGATGCTGGATTATTGGCCCCCGCTGCCGGGGGTGCCTATGTTCTGGGCGCGCGTATTATCGAGCTGGATCGGCAAATCCGTCTGTGTGACCCGCTGTTGGCGGCGGCGCGGGATGTGATGGTGCGCGTCTGTGATGATTTTCAAGCCAACCTTATGCTGTGCAGCTTCTATGGTGAAAAGGTGATGTGCGTTCATCAGGAATGGATCGATGCAAAGGTTCAGTCCAGTTATGAACGGGGGCGCCCGATGCCCCTGTTCCGGGGTGCAACGGCCCGAATGATCCTGGCCTATCTGCCGACCTATCAGCAAAAGAATCTGTGGCTCAATCACGCAAAAGAAATTGCCGAGTCTGGCCTGGGTCATACCTGGGAGGCTTTTCGGGGCAACCTGAAGGCAATGCGTCGGGAGGGCAGTTGCGTTTCTTTCGGGCAAATCGATAAGACTCTTGTTGGGATCGGCGCCCCGATTTTTCTGGGGCAGGGGGATGTGACGGGCAGCCTGTCTTTCATTGTTTCCCGTGCCGGGTTGAAAGAGGATCGCATTGAAGAACTGCGCGCGGCTGTGAAGGTTGCTGCGGCTGAAATTTCAGAGAGATTGGATTTGGTTATGTCCGTCACGAATGGCGGAAACCAAGCCTCTCGATCGACACGACGGCTTGCTGCTGGCACGCATTGATCCCTATTCATGGATCGTATTTTTCCAAAATAAATCGAATAATTTCATATTGCGGTAATCTATAAAAATCTTATATAGTGAGATTAAGGCAAAAGACTTAATATATTGCCAAGATGGATGGGCATGAATGCCCGCCGCACATATGGAAGGAACGCCAGATTATGATCGACGCAGATTATTTGCGCCGCACATTCGGGTTGGAAGGGCGTGTTGCTCTTGTAACCGGCGCCGCACGGGGATTGGGTTTCGCGATTTCAGAGGCATTGGCCAAGGCTGGTGCCCATGTGGTGATCAACGATGTCGGGGCCCAAGCAGCGGATGAAGCCGTTGAGTCTCTCCGCGCCAAAGGGTTTTCCGCCGAACCCGCTGTGTTCAGTGTTTCTGATGAGGCCGCGGCAGATGCCGGTGTGAAGACAATTATCGAAAAACACGGTCATCTGGACATCGTTGTCAGCAATGCGGGCAATCAGAACCGCAAGCCATTCCATGATTATACGCGCGATGAATGGGACTCGCTGTTTGATGTTCACATCAACGGGGCTTTTCATGTTTTGCGCGCGGCTCTGCCATCGATGCAAAAGAATGGCTTTGGCCGCATTGTCATGATGTCGTCCGTTGCCAGCCGTGCATCCCGTGGCGCGATTTCGCTTTATGCAACGGTCAAGGGCGGTTTGGCCTCAATGACCCGGGCGCTGGCGGTGGAGTATGCGGGTCAGGGCATCACGGTCAACGCCCTGGCACCAGGCTTCATGCAGACAGAATTCACGACGGCGCTGCAGTCCAATGAAGAGTTTCAGGATTATATCAAACGCGACGTACCGCTGGGACGGTGGGGCAAGGCCGAAGAGCTTGGCCCGGCTGTGATTTATCTGACCAGCCAGGCCGGTGACTTTGTGAATGGGGAGGTGCTGACAATCGACGGCGGCCTTCTGGCAAAGTTCTGAGGCTGTCATGTCAGATTATATTCTGGAAACGCAGGGCCTCGGGAAGGCCTTCGGCGGCTTTATGGCAGTCAAGGATGTTGCCCTAAAGGTTCGCCCCAACACGGTCCATGCCCTGATCGGCCCTAATGGCGCAGGCAAGACCACTGTTTTTAACCTTCTAACCAAATTTATGCCGCCGACCAGTGGGCATATCTATTTCAAGGGCAAAGAGATCACCCAGATGACGCCGGTTCAGGTTGCGCGTCTGGGGCTGGTTCGGTCCTTTCAGATATCTGCGGTCTTTTCTGGTCTGACGGTATTTGAAAATCTGCGTGTTGCTTTGGCGCGACCCTTGGGCTTGTCCTTTAAATTCTGGCGGTCCCTGGATAGTTTGAAATCGACCGATGCACGGGCAAACGAGCTGATCGAGGCGGTGGGCCTGACGGAGTTTCGCGATACCAGGGCCGCGGACCTTGCCTATGGGCGCAAGCGCGCATTGGAATTGGCAACGACCTTGGCCCTGGACCCGGAACTGGTGCTGTTGGATGAACCAATGGCGGGGTTGGGGCAGGAGGATATTGCCGGTATCAGTAAGTTGATCCAGGCATTGAAAGCCGATCGCACGGTGATCATGGTGGAACATAATCTGTCGGTCGTTGCCGACCTGTCAGACACGATCACGGTTTTGCAACGGGGAGAAATCCTGGCCGAAGGCGATTACGCCAGTGTCTCCTCAGACAAGCGTGTGATCGAAGCCTATTTGGGAGGCGACTATGAATAACATCTCTCCCACAAAGACCCCGGTCTTGAAGGTCGAAAATCTGGAAGCCTGGTATGGTGAATCTCACATCCTGCACGGGATGAGTTTTGATGTGCGCGAGGGCGAGGTTGTCACACTGCTGGGACGCAATGGTGCCGGCAAGACAACGACGCTGCGATCCATAATGGGGATTGTGGAAACCCGTACCGGCACGATTGAGATTAATGGCAAATCGGCGTTGTCGGTGCCAGCCCACAAAATCAGCCCCCTGGGCATTGCCTATTGCCCGGAAGAACGAGGAATCTACAAGTCTCTGACGGTTCGCGAAAATCTGATGCTGCCGCCGGTCATTGCACCGGGCGGTATGAGTGTGGATGAGATTTTCGATCTGTTTCCAAACATCGCGGAACGGCTGAACAGCGGCGGTGGTAACTTGTCCGGTGGGGAACAGCAGATGCTGGCCATCGCCCGTATCTTGCGGACTGGGTGTCGCCTGCTGTTACTAGATGAGCCGACAGAAGGTCTTGCCCCTGTCATCGTCCAGGCCATTGGGCGTGTTCTGAAAATGCTGAAGGCGCGGGGCTATACAATCCTGTTGGTTGAACAGAATTTCCGTTTCGCCTCCACCGTGGCCGACCGTCATTACGTCGTCGAGCATGGCCAGGTGATCGATGAAATCGCCAATTCCGATATCGGGCGTGAAAGTGCCCGATTGCACGAATATTTGGGCATTTGAGGGGGGCACAGATATGGATATTTTCGGTGTGCCGATCCAGGCCTTGATGGGCCAAGTTCTCATCGGCCTGATCAATGGGGGATTCTATGCGATCCTCAGTCTCGGTTTGGCACTGATCTTCGGATTGCTGAACATCATCAACTTTGCCCATGGCGCAGTTTATACGGCAGGGGCCTTTGTTGCCTGGCTGTTGCTGGAGCATCTGGGCATTGGTTATTGGGGCGCGTTGCTGTTTGCGCCGGGCATTATTGCCCTGATCGGGATATTCCTGGAAAAGACCGTGGTCTCGCAGATTTATCGCCAGGATCACCTGTATGGCCTGTTGCTGACCTATGGCATGGCGCTGATTATTGAAGGCGGTTTCCGGCAGGTCTATGGCGTGTCCGGGATTCCCTATAACCTGCCAGCGGCTCTGTCCGGTGGGGTTAATCTGGGATTCATGTATCTGCCGATTTATCGCGGCTGGGTCGTGGTCGTTTCGATCCTGGTCTGCTTTTCGGTCTGGTATGTAATTGAGCGCACCAAGCTTGGCTCAACCTTGCGGGCGGCGACAGAAAACCCGGCTTTGACCAAATCTTTCGGCATCAATGTGCCACGGTTGATCACTCTGATTTACGGATTGGGCGTAGGACTAGCGGCTTTTGCCGGGGTGCTTGCCGCACCGATCTATCAGGTCAATCCGCTGATGGGGTCTAACCTGATTATCGTGGTGTTTGCCGTGGTGGTCATTGGGGGCATGGGATCCATCATGGGCGCCATTCTCAGCGGTTTTCTGCTGGGCATTATTGAGGGTCTGACAAAGGTCTTCTACCCACCGGCATCTCATCTGGTGATCTTCATATTCATGGCGGCCATTTTGCTGATCCGGCCCGCTGGACTGTTTGGGAGGAAGCAATGAACCAGGCCAACCTATCCACCCCGGTCGCCAATCCGCGCCGTGGGTCCCTGCAGCGCACATTGTTGACCGTTGCCTTGATTCTGTTGGCCTGTTTGGCCCCGACGGTTCTGTATCCGACCTTCCTGATGAAGGGGCTTTGTTTTGCCCTGTTCGCCATGGCCTTCAATCTTTTGATTGGCTATGTGGGATTGCTGTCCTTTGGGCATGCGGCCTTTTTCGGGGCAGCAGCCTATATCGTTGGACACGCCCTAAAGGTTTGGGGATTGCCGGTCGAATTGGCACTGGTGATCGCCACGCTGTCATCTGCCTTTTTGGGCACAATTGTTGGTTGGCTCGCCATCCGTCGGCAGGGTATTTATTTTGCCATGATCACCCTGGCGCTGTCTCAGGTGGTTTATTTCGTTGCGTTACAGGCACCACAGACCGGTGGCGAAGATGGTTTGCAGGCCATTCCCCGCGGCTATCTGTTTGGTCTGTTTGATCTATCCGACAGTATGGTTCTGTATTATGTCGTGCTGGCGATTTTCCTGGCCTGCTTCTTCATGATGCAGCGAATTGTATCCTCGCCTTTTGGGGAGGTTCTGCGTGCCATTCGGGATAATGAACCCCGCGCCGTATCACTGGGCTATCAGGTTGATCATTACAAGCTGCTCGCCTTCACGCTGTCGGCGGGCCTGTCTGGCCTGGCCGGGGCGTTAAAAGCCATCGTCTTCCAGATTGCCTCCCTGTCTGACGTGCATTGGCATGCCTCGGGAGAGGTTGTGTTGATGACCTTGTTGGGCGGTATAGGGACGGCCATGGGGCCTGTCGTTGGGGCATTTACCTATGCCGCGCTGCAGAACTATCTGGCGCCATTTGGATCATGGGTCTTCATTATCCAGGGTGTGGTCTTTGTTCTGTGTGTTCTGGTGTTCCGGGATGGCATTGTTGGTCTTCTGGGGCGCATCCGGAATCGCATTGGCTTCAACTAGTAAGTTTTTGGAGATAGGGGTTCGTATGTCAGTCTTTTACCATGTCGTCATGATGAAATATGGCGAAGGTGCCGATGCGGCATTCCACGAGAAAGTTCAGGATTATTGCCGTGCCATCCAAAAGGCCTGTGCGGGTGTTCTGTCCTATGACTATGTAACGAACAAGGCGACCCGGTCTCAGGGCTATGACTATGCCATCCTGGCGCGCTTTGAAACCGAGGCGCAACACGATGCCTATCAGGTTGATCCGAACCATGTCGCCATGAAAACCTTTATGGCCCCGGTGATTAAAGACATGGTCGTGCTGGATTGTAATGCGTCTCAGTAAGCATGATCGAACGCTGACTCCCTTTATTTGATAGGAACCGCAATGGACCTGAATCTTACCGGCAAGACTGCTTTGATTACCGGGGCAAGTCAGGGGATTGGACGCGCCATTGCCTGGGGGTTGGCACAGGAAGGATGTTCCCTGATTCTGGCGTCGCGGAATGAAACGGTGCTGAACAGTGTTAAGGCCGATTTGCTGCGTGAATTTACCTGTCCCGTGGCTGTGTTTTCGGGGGATCTGTCCCAATCGAAAGACCAGAAGGCTCTGTTTGCCGCCCATGCTCAGATTGATATCCTGATCAATAATGCGGGTGCGATCCCGGCAGGGGCATTGGATGCAGCGGATGAAGACCAATGGCGGCGTGCTTGGGATCTTAAGGTCTATGGCTATATCAACCTGTGTCGTTTGTATCTGACACAGATGCAGCGTCAGGGGGCGGGTGTTATCGTCAATGTGATCGGCAATTCTGGCGAGCGCGTGAACCCGAATTACATCATGGGCAGCAGCGGCAATGCGGCCCTGATGGCCCTGACCAAGGCATTGGGGGCAAAGTCGCCAGAATATGGGGTGCGCGTGTTGGGTGTGAATCCTGGTGTCACGGCGACGGAACGGGCGGAAACCCTTATCCGGTCGTGGAGCGAGGCGCGATTTGGCACGCCCGATCGGGGCGCAGAGGTTCTGGCCGATATGAACCTACCCTTTGGGCGCATGGCCCAGCCCCAGGAAGTCGCGGATCTTGTGACATTCCTGGCCTCCGCGCGGGCCAGCTATATCAGTGGCACCATCGTTACTATTGATGGCGGCAGCGCAAACCGCAATTTTTAAGGCGATCTCTCTTACCGTGATATCTTGCCAAAGCTGGATTACGCTCGACGCTTAGGGTTTGAGCTACCGGTTAAGGATTTGATATAGGAGTATCTGACTCTTGCATGAAAGCAGGGTCGGGC
>JARGPE010000117.1:8379-12902 GCA_029212835.1 Alphaproteobacteria bacterium
ACAACGGATTTTCTCGTATCGAAACCTATGACCGGTTAGAGAGGATGTTTGAAGTCCCTCTCTATGGTCGCAGCGTTGGATATTGTCAGTATTTTGCGGAAGGGTAGGCCTAAATGAGTTCCGAGGCTAAGAATTTTGCGTTGATTGGGGCGGCTGGCTATGTGGCACCCCGCCATATGCGCGCGATCAAGGATACCGGGAACAACTTGCTGATTGCGCTGGATCCCAATGATAGTGTTGGTGTCATCGATTCCTACTTCCCGAACGCTGATTTCTTCGTCGAGTTTGAGCGGTTCGACCGGGGCTTTGACAAGCTGCGCCGTAACGGCAAGCGTATTGAATATGTCTCAATTTGCTCACCCAACTATCTGCATGACGCCCATATTCGATTCGCGCTGCGAAATGGGGCGAATGCAATCTGTGAAAAGCCGGTTGTCCTGAATCCCTGGAACCTGGAAGCGCTGATCGATATTGAAAGTGAGTTTAACAGCACGGCCAATTGTATCTTACAACTGCGCCTGCACCCGCAGATTCAGGCGTTGAAAGCACAAATTGCGGCGACCCCAAAAGATCAGATTTTTGATGTCGATCTCAGCTACATCACGTCGCGTGGGCATTGGTACTTTACCTCCTGGAAGGGTCAGGACAATAAATCAGGCGGCATTGCGGCTAATATTGGCGTTCATTTCTTTGACATGCTGGCCTGGGTGTTTGGCGATGTGACGAAGAATGACGTGCATATCCATTCAGGCGATGTCGCAGCAGGCTATCTGGAATTTGAACGGGCGAGGGTCCGGTGGTTCCTGTCGATCAATTCCAAATATCTACCTGAAACTGCCAAGGCAGCGGGGCGAACCACCCACAGATCCCTGACCCTCGAAGGCGAAGAGATTGAATTTTCAGAAGGCTTCGTCGACTTGCATACCAGAAGCTATGAAGAAGTCTTTGCCGGGAACGGTTTCACCTTGAAAGACGCCCGAGCCAGTATTGGGATTGTCAGCGATATCCGGAAAACAGAACCCAAGGGACTTACGGGAGAATTCCATCCCTTCTGTTCACTGGTCCAAGACTGATCGTCCCTGACGTCACGCTTGCGCATCTTCCAGGATCATCGCGGCGCCTTTGGCACCGATCATCATGGCTGACGCATTGGTGTTGCCAGACACGATTGTGGGATAGATTGACAGGTCGATGACCCGCAGGCCTTGCAACCCATGTACCCGCAGTCTGGCATCGACGACGGCTGCGGCTGGGTCGGGACCCATGCGACAGGTGCCACTGGGGTGAAAGACGGTGCCGCCGCGCTGGCGGATGTCTTCGATGAGGTCCTCATCGGTTTGGCACTGCGGGCCGGGGACGATTTCTTCCTCAATCAGGGCGGCCAAGGCGGGATGTTGGGCCAGTTGGCGCACAAATTTCACCCCCTGCAACATTTCCTGCATATCTTCCTCGTCCTCGAAGGGATTGGCGACAATGCGGGGCGGGGCAAAGGGATCGTTGGAGGTGATTTCCAGATATCCCCGGCTGCGCGGATGACAGTTCGAAAGGCCCAACGAAAATCCTGGAAACGGATCTGGCGTCAGCAATGGCCGCTCCCCCAGCCGGGGCTGAAGCGTTGAGAAGGCTTGCAGATAGAGCTGCATATTCGGTCGGTTGCGGCTGGGATCGGTACGAAAGAATCCCCCGGCCTGATTGATGCTGCGGCTCAACGGGCCGGACCGGTTCAAAAGGTAGCGCATGCCGACCCACAGCTTGCCCCACCAGGGGCGCAGAATTGTGTTCAGGGTTGGGATGCGGGCCTTATAGGTGATGTTTAATCCCTGATGGTCCTGCAGATTAGCCCCAACCTGCGGCTGATCCAGCACTGGGTCTATGCCATGCTTGCGCAACAGGTCCGCCGGTCCGACACCGGATAATTGCAGCAGTTGGGGGGAGTTGATCGCCCCTGCGGAAACAATAATTTCCCGCCCGGCATACAGGGTTTTTTCCTGCCCACCTTGTTGAAACACGACGCCAGTCGCCCGTTTGCCGTCAAACAGAATGCGCTTCGCCTGTGCCCCGGTCAGCACAGTCAGATTCTTGCGACCCATAGCGGGACGCAGGAACGCCTTTGCTGAGGAATGTCGGCGGCCCTTTCGGGTGGTCACCTGATAGAAGCCAACACCTTCCTGGCTGGGTCCATTAAAGTCGTCATTCAGCGGCAGGCCCAATGCCTGTCCTGCTTCAAAATACGCGGCACAGAGGGGATGGGCATCGCGGTCAGCGCGGGACACATGCAAAGGACCTTTGCCCCCGCGATAGTGATTGGCACCGCCGTCATAGGTTTCCATTTCCTTGAAAATCGGCAGCACACTGTCCCAATCCCAGCCGGGATTGCCAGCCTCTGCCCAGCCATCGAAATCTTGCTGTTGGCCGCGGATATAGACCATGGCGTTGATCGAGCTGGATCCGCCCAGCAATTTCCCGCGCGGCCAGAAATCAGGACGCCCGCCCAGGCCTTTGCTGGGTTCGGTCGTGTAGCACCAGTTTACCGCCTTATTGTAGAACAGCTTGCCATAGCCCAGGGGGACGGTAACCCAAAAGCGCCGGTCCGTGCCGCCCGCTTCCAGCAGGCAGACAGTATAGCGATCATCCGCTGACAGGCGGTCTGCCAGGACACATCCAGCTGATCCAGCCCCGATGATAATGTAATCGTAATCGGAGGAATGTGAGGCCAAGGGACCCTCATATGGTGACGGTTGAGAGCGTTAGAGCAAACAGACGACACACTGACAGTTCCTCAACCGCAATCCATAAGAAAAGCGGTGTAAATTATCATTCTCAAGACATTAGGACGAAAGGCTCATTGTTCTTAAATGGCATCCTTGTGGATGAACTCCATATAGATATCCTGCAAGCGGCGCGTGACTGGGCCCGGTTTGCCATTGCCCAGAACTGCATCATCGATCTGCACGACCGGGCAGACGAAGGTAGACGCCCCTGTGATGAAGGCTTCATCGGCATTGCGGGCTTCGTCGAGCGTATAGAGCCGCTCGTCCAATCCAATATCGCCATCCTCCAGGATTTTCAGCAACGCCTTACGGGTACAGCCATGCAGGATGTCATTCGATAAGGGGCGGGTGATGATGGTGTTATCTTTGATGATATAGAAGCTGGTCGCACCGCCTTCGGTGACATAGCCATCCTGGTGCATCAAGACCTCTGCGCCGCCCGCTTCCTTTGCTGTCCATTTCGCAAAGACGCTGCCCATCAAACCAACGGTTTTGATATCGCGCCGACCCCAGCGGATGTCGGGCGCGCTGATCATCTTTATGCCGTTCTGGAATTCCTGGCGGGTGACGTCGCTCTTGTGCTGCGCAAACATGAACACGGTAGGTTTCATGTCTTCTGGCGGCAGGAAATCCCGGTCCCCAGTGGTGCCCCGGCTGATCTGCAGGTAGACGAGGCCTTCTTCCACCTGATCGCGTTTGACCAATTCGCGCATCACGCCCAGAATCTCGTCATGGGTCAGGGGGGCCGGCATCCGCATTTCATCCAGGGACCGATCCAGTCGCTGCATATGGGACGCGAAATCCAACAGCTTGCCATCGATCACGCCTGCGACTTCATAGATTGCATCGGCGAACAATAGCCCTCGATCAAAGACTGACACCGTGGCGTCTTCCGGCGCGCAATAGCGGCCGTTGATATAAACTGTGCGTGGCATGCTATCCCCTTAGAGCAAATCTCGAGCAAACAGTCTTGTTTGCGACGACGTATTTGCCAGAAAAACAAGTGATAAGAGCATCATGTGTGAGCGCATGATGCTCTAGAACTCTTCAACCGGTGGCAAAGGATCGCCAGCCCCGACCCGCTCTGTAATCAATCCATAGGCTTCCGGGCGGCGATGGCGGGCGAAATTGAAAATCTCGCGCTTGAAATACTGTGCCTGGTCAAAGTCACAGCGGGCGCTGATCACCTCATCCTCCAGGCTGGAACATTGGGCGACAACCTCGCCGGTCGGGGCGATGATCATGCTCTGGCCGATCATCTCAAAGCCTTCTTCATTGCCACATTTGGCGGCAGCAGCGACCCAACAGGCATTGTGATAGGCACCGGCCTGCATGGTCAGGGAATTGTGGAAATTCGCCAGGGCGGCGGCCTGAAACGGCTCCCCCAATCCAACCGGGGTGTTGTAGCCCAGCGTGATCAACTCGGCCCCTTGCAGGCCCATTACGCGATAGGTTTCGGGCCAGCGGCGGTCATTACAGATTGCCATGCCAACGCGCCCCTCCAGGGCCTCATAGACCGGGAAACCCAGATTGCCGATATCGAAATACCGCTTTTCCAGATGCTCCCCTTTGCGGCTGGGGTCTGGCTCGACATGGCCCGGCAGGTGAACCTTGCGGTATTTCCCAATGATCCTGCCGGTCCCATCGGTCAGGATTGCCGTGTTATAATGCTTGTCTTTGGTCTTTTCGGCATAGCCCAGATAGAAGCCAATGCCCAATTCAGCAGCCGTTTCAAATAGGGGTTTTGTTTCC
>JARGPE010000118.1:0-4539 GCA_029212835.1 Alphaproteobacteria bacterium
CGGGCTGGATTTAGCCGCTACCCTGTCGGCGGGTAAGCCGCTGGTTCAACGGGGCCTGCTGGCAGAGGTGGATGGCGGCCTGTTGGTCGTGCCAATGGCAGAACGCCTGGATCCAGCGACTGCGGCAAAACTGTGCGCGACCTTGGATCATGGAGAGGTGCGGTTGGAGCGGGATGGCCTGACGGCCTGTCACCCGACCCGTTTTGGAACAGTCCTGCTGGATGAGCGGACGGAGGACGAAGAGCCCCCACCAACAGGATTGCGGGATCGCCTTGCCTTCCTTGTGGCATTGGACCCAACACAACACGGAGATCCCACACTGTTTGAAGCGGCCGACAGAGAGGCGATTTCTGTCGCCCGGGACATCCTGCCCCAGGTGGAGATCGCACCTGAATTCCTGGAGGCGATCTGTGGCACGACGCTGGCCTATGGCGTGTCTTCTGCCCGGGCCGCGATCCTGTGCCTGCGCGCTGCACGAGCGGCTGCAGCGCTTGATGGGCGCGATCAAGTCATGCAAGACGATGTCGCGCTGGCAGCCCGACTGGTCATCGGACCTCGCGCAACGCAAATGCCCGCCCCGCCGGACGATCCAGAGTCGGAGTCAGAAGACCCTGAACCTCCAGAATCAGAACCACAAGACCCTCAGGACGAACCAGACACGCCACAGGATCCGCAAGATCCGCTGGACCCCAGCGCCTTGCAGGATTTGATGATTGAGGCTGCGCGGGCGTCTCTGCCAGCCAATCTGTTAGCCTCCCTGGCATCGGAACTGGGCGCTGGCAAATCGGGACAGGGAGGCCGCAGCGGGCAGACCCAAGCCGGTGATCGCAGAGGCCGCCCCATTGGCACACGACGGGGCATGCCAAAGCCAGGCCAGCGACTGAACGTGCTGGAAACCTTACGCGCCGCTGCGCCGTGGCAGCCGCTGCGACGGCAACAACGGGCCAACGATCCGACGACGGCCGACACCACTCCCCGCATGGAAATCCGCCGCGACGATTTTCGCATCACCCGCTACAAGCAAAATGCGGAAACCGTTACGATCTTTGTCGTGGATGCGTCTGGCTCTGCGGCGGTCAATCGATTGGCAGAAGCCAAGGGGGCCGTCGAGTTACTGTTGGCCGATTGCTACATTCGGCGCGATAGTGTCGCCCTGATCACCTTTTCGGGTCGCCTCACGGAGATCGCCTTGCCTCCCACACGGTCCCTGGTGATGGCCAAGAGACGGCTGACCGGTTTGCCGGGTGGCGGCGGTACGCCCTTGGCAGCCGCCATCGATATGGCTGCGGAACTGGCTCTCTCTATTCGTCGCAAGGGACAGACACCAACCCTGGTCTTTATGACCGATGGCAAGGCAAACATGACCCGCGACAGCAAAGGCGACCGTGTACAGGCCGGGCAAGAGGCATTAACAGCAGCGCGCCAGTTGGCAGCGGCTGGCATTGGAACACTGATGGTGGATATCAGCCCGCGTCCACGTCCGCCTGCCAAGGAATTGGCCGCCGCGATGCGGGCCAAGTATCTGCTTTTGCCCTTTGCGGACCCCGCAAAACTGTCTGATGCCGTGAAGGGAGCGACTAAACATGTTTGAGCGCGATCGACTGACGCTGGAAACCGACGGCCAGGACTGGCCGTTGCGAGAGCACAGCCAAACGGTCGCTGCGGGCGGATTGTCCTGGCACGTGCAAATCATGGGTACAGGTCCCGTCTTGCTGATGCTGCACGGGACCGGGGCATCGACCCATACCTGGCGGGCATTAATGCCGGAATTGGCAAAATGCTATACCGTTGTCGCCCCAGACCTGCCGGGACATGGATTTACCAGTGCCCCCGCGCGGCAGGATCTAACTCTGGGCGGTATGGCGCGTGCAGTCGCAGCCCTGTTAAAGGCACTAGACCTGAAGCCGGACCTGGCCGTTGGTCATTCTGCAGGGGCCGCTGTGCTGATCTGGGCCACGTTAGAAGGCTTGATCCATCCCAAGGCGCTGATCGCCATTAATGGTGCATTGCTGCCCTTCAAAGGGGCCAGCGGCTGGATATTTCCAACCATGGCACGGCTGTTATTTGTTAATCCCTTCACCCCCCGCCTGTTCGCGCGTCAAGCCAGCCCGGCCGGAGTTGCGCGCCTGATCCGCCAAACCGGATCAGAGCTGGATGAGGCCGGAATTGAATACTACCGCCGCCTGATGCGCAGCCCCGCCCATTGCGCCGCAGCCCTGGGAATGATGGCAAATTGGGACCTGCGCCCAATGGGTCGCCTGTTCGCCAGACTGCAGACGCCCTTGCATTTGATCGTCGGGGAAGAGGATGAGGCGGTTGATCCAGAAGATGCCGATGTCGTCCTGAAGAAGGTTCCCAACGGCACCAAACACAGCCTGCCCGGATTGGGACATCTGGCCCATGAGGAAGACCCCAAGAAAATCCTGACTCTGATCCAGGACATTGCCGCAGGGCTTTAGGGCACAGCCTCCCCCGCTGCGTGACCGCTGGCCCAGGCCCATTGAAAATTATAGCCGCCCAGCCATCCTGTGACATCTACCGCCTCGCCAATGACATACAGACCTGGCACCGCCTTGGCCTCCATGGTGCGCGATGACAGAGCATTGGTATCGACCCCGCCCAGTGTCACTTCCGCCTTGGCATAGCCTTCTGTGCCCGATGGCGTCACCCGCCAGGCATTCAGCCGGTCACCCAAAGCAATCAGGTCCCGATCGGCAATTTCCCCGATGGGGCGCTTTGGCAGATGGTCGGCGGCAAAAGCACCTGCCAGACGGGAGGGGAGTATCTCTGACAGTGCCGTTTGTGGCTCAATCTTCGATCGGCCCCGCTTACGCTCACACAGATAATCTGCCGCCGACTGGTCGGGCACCACGTTCAAAGTGATTTCCTTCCCCTCACGCCAATAGGACGATATCTGCAGGATCGCCGGGCCAGACAGGCCACGATGGGTCAGCAGCATCGCCTCTCGAAAACTGCGGTTGCCACAGTGTGCGATGCATTCCAGCGCGACGCCGCTTAAGGGCTGCATCATTGCCAGATCATCCGCCGCCACCGTCAGGGGGACCAGGGCGGGGCGCAGATTATGCAGCGGCAACCCAAACTTCCGTGCCACATCATGGGCAAACCCTGTCGCACCCATTTTGGGGATGGATAAGCCGCCAGTGGCAAGCACCACCGCTGGAGCCTGAAAGCGACCATGATCGGTGGCCACGGTGAAACCATCACTATGGCTGATATCGGTGATCTTATGGCCGGTACGAATATCCACGCCTGCCGCGTCACATTCTGCCAACAGCATCACCACAACCGCACGGGCAGAGCCATCACAGAACAATTGCCCCAGGGTCTTCTCGTGCCAGGCGATCTTGTGCTTATCGATCAGATCGATGAAATCGAACTGGGTATAACGCGCCAGGGCAGATTTGCAGAAATGCGGATTGCCCGATAGAAAGTTTTCCGCCGAACAGCCTATATTGGTGAAATTACAGCGCCCACCGCCAGAAATCAGGATTTTCTTCCCAACTTCGTCGGCATGATCCAATACCAATACCCGCCGTCCGCGCGCGCCAGCAGTCATCGCACACATCAACCCGGCCGCCCCCGCGCCGATGACAATCGTATCGAACTGCGCTGTCTGCACCGGGAATAACCACCAATTTTAGGAAGAATGGTGGGCCATGTAAGATTCGAACTTACGACCTGCCGATTAAGAGTCGGATGCTCTACCAACTGAGCTAATGGCCCGTACCGATTTTCTGGAACGGTGGCGCGGTATAACGCCTGTGAGCGGGCTTGTCGAGACCCAAGATGACCTTACAGACCATTGCTTTCGCCCTGGCGCCCGATGCGCAGATCGCGATGGACATAGACATTCATGATCAGCGCAAAGCCAAACATCACTGCCAACAGCGCAGACCCGCCATAGCTGACCAGAGGGAGCGGCAGTCCAACCACGGGAATGACCCCCATCACCATGGCTATGTTGATGAAAACATAGAAAGAAAAGGTGATGATGCAGCCCATGGCCAGCAGCCGCCCAAACTGGTTTCGCGACCGCAGCGCAATACCAAAGCCATAGACCATGAGCATCAGATACAGCGACATCAAGACCATGCAGCCAATCAGACCAAACTCTTCCGCCAGCATGGTGAAAATAAAATCTGTCTGCTTCTCAGGTAAAAAATTCAGATGGCTTTGTGATCCCTTTGTAAAGCCACGACCGATCAGGCCACCGGCCCCCATCGCGATCTTGGACTGTAGGATATGATACCCACTGCCCAGCGGGTCCGATTCAGGATTTAACAGCACCAAAACACGGCGCTTTTGATACGGATGCATCATGCTCCAGATCAAGGGGCTGGCCGCCAAGCCGGCAACCCCGATCACGGCAAATTTCCACCAACGCACGCCTGCCAGCAAAAACATAACCGCCCCCCCACCGCATAATACAATGGCGGTTCCTAGGTCCGGCTGGCGCAATACCAGAAGCGTCGGAGCGGCAAAAAGAAGTGCTGGAACAATCAGAAAACTGAACCGCCC
>JARGPE010000118.1:4549-12743 GCA_029212835.1 Alphaproteobacteria bacterium
TTGTGAAAATACCGGGCCAGGGCCAGAACCAGGGTGAATTTCATCAATTCCGATGGCTGGAACGTCCCAATCAATGGGATAGAGATCCAGCGCATCGCACCCCCCCCCATGGCCCCTTTGATTTCCACAACAATCAACAATAGGAAACTGATCGCATATATGGCATAAGAATAGCGCAAGATGATGCGGATATCGACCAAGGCCAGCATCAGCATCCCGGCAGAGAAGACCAGATACTTCGTCAACTGACTCTGCGCCCAAGGGTCCCAGGATGAATTCGCAGCAGAGTATTGCATCGCCAGACCGATCCCAACACACAGACCAATCAAGAGATACATCATCCAATTGATCTGCCAGATCTTTTGAGCCAGAGTCATTTCCGGTTGGCGTAATTCACCATGGCGGATCGCCATCAGCCTGCCCCCCCGCTTCCAGACTCTTTCGGCTTGGCTTCTGCAGTTGCAAAGCCTTGCAGGCGTAGGATTTCTTCTAGCAGATCCCGCGCAATTGGGGCCGCGGCACGCGATCCACCTTCCGCATGCTCTACAACAACAGAAACGGCATAGCGCGGCTCATGGACCGGTGCAAAACCAACGAACAAGGCATGATCGCGCAGACGCCAGGCAATGTCTTCGCCGGACCGAATGCCGGCATCCCGTTCGGCCTGAGAAATACGGCGCACCTGGCTGGTACCGGTTTTACCGCCCATCGTAATATCCGCAACACGAAGCGCAGACGACCTGGCGGTGCCATGCACACCATTGACGACTGCATCCATACCCCGGCGCACAATGGCCAGATGGTCTGGGTGGAATCCTGCATTTGGAAAGGTGGGATGCGTCACATCAGAAACGGCATGCACTGATCCTGCCGCCTCCGTCACTGCAGCCAATTTCTGCTCTGGTGACATTTCTTCGGATTTCACTGCATCTAACTGGGCCTCATCGGACAGTGGTTTCCCGTCCAAGTCAAAACCGGGCACAGGGAAGGTTAAGCGAGGACGAACCGCCTTGCCACCATTCACAATGCGCGATGTCATCACGGCCAACTGCAGCGGTGTTGTCAGGACAAACCCTTGCCCGATGCCAACAACCAATGTCTCGCCCATATGCCAAGGTTGCCCTCGATCTTCGCGTTTCCATTTGCGTGTTGGGATCAGACCGGCCCGCTCTCCTAGCAATTCAATTTCGGTTGGTATGCCCAATCCCAATCGATTGCAAACCTCTGCGATACGATCAACACCGACCCGCCGCGCAACATCATAGAACCAGACGTCACAGGACTGTTCCAAGGCCGTAACCATATCCATGTGACCATGACCATAGTGTTTCCAACAATGGAAACGGCGGTCCCCCAACACCATATAGCCAGGGCAATACACCGAATGATCTGCGGCAATACCATTTTCCAGCGCCGCCAGGGCAACGGCGACCTTAAAGGTAGATCCTGGGGAATATTGACCGGCAATCGCTTTGTTTGTCAGCGGGCCATAGGGATTCTTTACCAGATTCTGCCACTCTGTAGCACCAATACCTTCGCTAAAGGCATTAGGGTCATAGGACGGCACGGAAACCAGCGCCAGAACATCCCCACTGTGGACATCCATCACGACGACCGAAGCAGCTTTTTCTTTGCTTAAGCGTTGACCCGCAAAATCCTGGAGGCGCATATCCAGAGTCAAACGTACCTCGCGTCCAGGCTGGCCTTCCTGCCGGTCAATCTCCCGGATTACACGTCCTAGAGCATTGACCTCTACTTTACTGGTGCCGGATGTGCCACGGAGAGCAAGGTCATAGTGTTTTTCTATGCCATTCTTGCCAACCCGGAAGCCAGGAAGCTCCAGCAGAGGATCTCCTGTCAGTTCCTTTTCCGACACAGCCGCGACATACCCCACAACATGAGCCATGTTTTCTGCATAGGGATAGTGTCGGATCTGCCCGACATCGATACTGACCCCTGGCAGGTCCGGTTGATTGACACCAATACGGCTGACATCTTGCCAACTCAGGTTCTCGGCCACAGTAATTGGAACAAAGGCGAGTCTGCTTTGTGCCTCTTTTAAGACCCGCGCAATGGTGTGATCCTGTAGGTCAATCAGCCGCGCCAGCTTTTCAAGCACTGCCTCAACGCCGCCCGCGGCTTGAGCCTGTTCCCGTACCAAAACGACACGATAATTTTGCACGTTGATCGCCAGATAATCGCCATTGCGGTCAACGATAAACCCTCTTGGAGGGCCGATCAGGCGAAAATTGATCCGATTTTCCTCAGCAAGCATCGCGTAACGCTCACTCTCCAAAACCTGCAGGTAATAGAGACGCGCACCCAAACCGCCCATAACCAGGGTTTGCCCGCCCATAATCAGGGCCGCGCGCCTGGAAAATACTTTTGCTTTGGTCTTTTCTGGATTCATTCTGTCCTAGATCCTAAGCATCCGAGTCTCGGGCTGGTACCGCCTTATGGGCCTGCGATAGCAGGGCCGCCAAGGGAGGATAAAGTAATATCGTTAACATAAGGCCAAATGTCGCGCCGCGCGGATCGATAAATTGACCCGACAGGATAACATGTATGATCCAGGTCAGAACAACTGCAGCAAACGCCACCAACATAAAGCCCCACCAAACCACGCCAAAGCTCTTTCCGTGAAAAAACCGGCGTTGGGATACGACTACCAGATAGGTTAGCAAAAGAATAAACGACGTGACCCCCACGGGTGACCCCGTCAGCATGTCTTGTAGTGCCCCCAGCAACAAAATGTAGAACGTGTTCAACAAATCAGGGCGATAGATCGTCCAATAATAAACCGCGATCAATGATAATGCCGGGGCGATCAGGGGCAACATGGGCAGCCGGGTTGGAACTGCACTGATCACAACAACACACAGCGTGCACAGCAGTGGCAGAAGCCCGCGCGCGAAGTGATCCATTTTATTAAAAAGCCCGGTCCTCATTGCCGTCCTATTCGTGATCCGGCCTGACTGCCGCTCACCTCTGCACCGTGGTTAAAACCTTACAACAGCCAAATGCAGAAAACCGTCTTAACTCAGTTCGTTTTTGATTTCTGTGCTGCGCCGGCCACACCATCCACCAAAATGCCATCCAGACCAAAATCCATCAGCCGGACCAATTCCGGGCGTTCTGACGTGGCATAGGGCATGACGCGAATTCCGTTTTCATCAACACTGGATATAACGCCAACAGGCAGGCCCGGCGGAAAGGCCCCGGCATCGCCTGATGTCACAACCCGCTGACCCAGATTCAGTTCAGAATTAGCGGCACCATAAATCAATCGGGGGATAGCGGTGTTATCGCCAGCCAATATCGCCCGCGCCCGAGAGCTTTCAATAACAACAGGGACCCGGCTGTTCAAATCCGTGATCAGCAGTACCCGCGAGGATCGGCTACCAACTTCTGCAACGCGACCAATCAAACCATCTCCTGTAACAGCCACTTGCCCTTTGCGAACGCCATCCTGAGTGCCAACATTCAACAGCAAGGCTCGGACAAAGGTTCCCCCCGTGCCGATCACACGTCCAGTGACATAGCGTTTCACATCCTGACGTTGGAATGCCAGAAGATCTCGCATCTGGGCGTTTTCGATTTCCAGATTGCGGGCAACCGATTGCCACTGTTGCAGCCGCTCAACTTCCTGGCGGAGACGGGTATTGTCTTCGTACATATTGGCAAAGGCATCAACGCGATCGACCAAAGCATTCGCCGCATCAATCGGCCGCGCCAAAGCGTCAAGGATCGGTGCCGCCACATCGGTGACCTGCATGCGGGCCCGTTCAAAGGCAGCGGGATCCGTGCGCCCCAAAACCATCAGTGCGACAGCGGACCCTAGGAACAAGAGAAAAAGAAGCCGTTGCGCCGCAGTACGAAGCGGCTGCGCCGTTCTTGTTTCCGGCCCTTTCGCGCGTTTCGCCAAGGTGGCCCCCGCCCTTTCAGATCTTATAAATTCGAACGCCCCGCCAGAGGGATCGCCCTACAACACGTAATCGGTTAGTTATACATACTAATCAAGACGTTCTTCAAGGTGCGCATCTCTTCCAAGCAGCGCCCTGTCCCCAACGCAACGCAGCTCAAGGCCTCATCAGCGATCGAAACAGGCAGGCCTGTTGCATGACGCAGAACATAGTCCAGATTGCGCAGCATCCCGCCACCACCGGTCAAGACAATGCCCTTATCAACGATATCCGCCGCCAATTCTGGTGGCGTCTGTTCCAACGCGACCTTCACAGCCTCAATAATCGCACCAACCGGTTCAGCTAAACTTTCAGCAATTTGGCGTTCGGAAATATTCAGTTCTTTCGGCACACCATTCATCAAATCCCGGCCTTTGATTTCCATCATCTCGCCATCGCCTTCTTCCGGCGGACAGGCGGATCCGATCTTTTTCTTGATGCGCTCGGCAGAGCCTTCACCAACCAGCAGATTATGGTTGCGACGTATATAGGCGATGATCGCCTCATCCATCTTGTCACCACCGACCCGCACGGAACGGGAGTAAACAATGCCGCCCAGTGACAGAACAGCAACCTCAGTCGTGCCACCCCCGATATCAACGACCATAGACCCGGTCGGTTCGGTCACAGGCAGATTGGCACCAATCGCGGCAGCCATCGGCTCTTCGATCAAAAATACGCGACGCGCGCCGGCGCTTTCAGCGGATTCTTGAATGGCACGACGCTCAACAGCGGTTGAGCCTGACGGCACACAGACAATGACCTGTGGGCTAGCAAAACTGCGTCGGTTATGAACCTTGCGAATAAAATGCTTAATCATTTCCTCGGCGACTTCAAAGTCGGCAATCACACCATCGCGTAAGGGGCGAATGGCTTGAATATTTCCAGGCGTACGGCCTAGCATCATCTTCGCCTCATCCCCGACAGCCAGGACCTGCTTCTTGCCCTTCACATCGGCGATTGCGACCACCGAAGGTTCATTCAGAACGATCCCGCGGCCCTTCACATAAACGAGTGTATTGGCCGTGCCGAGATCGATTGCCATATCGGCAGACAAAAAACCGAGTAACCGAGAAAACATAATTGTTGCCTTTAGCCTCTAACGCTGTGTGATCCGGTTCATATGGACCTGACAGTGGGATTGTTTCATGCTCTGGTTAAGGGATCTGATGCTGTTCAAGAAAATGGACCGCCTATTCCAAGCTAAGTCTTTTGGATGTACGCTGATTCACGCGATGCGGCAATTCTTTTCTCCGCAGAAAATCAGGCAAAAGTAAGGCATTTGGCCTCGCATGGTGCTGCTGGTATTTTCTATTGTCTCTCTACGACAGGGACCGCCGGACGATCATCGCTGCGCAGGATACCAAACGTGTCATGATCCTGCCATCGCCCGTTAATACATAAAAACTTGCGCGCGCGCCCTTCCATCTGAAATCCAGATTTCAGCAACAGCCGTCGACTGGCCTCATTCTCAACCAAACACGCAGCTTCTATACGATGCAGGTTGACCTTCCGAAAGGCGAAATCAAGCATGATCTGAAGGGCTTCGGACATAAACCCCTGCCTGGCATAGGACCGGCCAACCCAATAACCAATATTCGCGGATTCAACTACGCCATGACGCACATTTGCCAGGGTAATACCCCCGATCAATTTTGAGGATTTCCCTTCAAAAATGAAAAACCCATAGCCCAATCCGGATCGCCATTCCTGCTCAACCCGCTGGACACGACGCCTGAAGGCTGCCGGTGTCAGGGCATCACGCGACCAAGCGGGTTCCCAAGGCTCCAGAAACTCTTTGGACTCTCTCCGGACGTCTATCCATTCTTTCTGGTCCGCCCATTTTGGGGGACGCAGATAAACACGCGGTCCGGAAAAGACACAACGTGGGGGAGAGCTTCTGAAGAATTCAAACATCCATCCCGCCGTCAGTTCAGGCGTAAACGATCTGCGATACGCTCGTAACTTTCAAGCCGAGACACAGGCCCGATCGCGGCCAATGTGAGCGGTGATGCAAATATCTGCCGCGCCAGAGCCTTCAATGCAGCGTGATCCACGGCATCCAATGCTGCCAACTGATCTGATTCTGAGACCGCATGGCCATGGGCCAGAATCTGATTTCCCAATTGGTCGCTGCGGCTGTTCGTGCTTTCCCGCGACATTAACAATGAAGCCTTAGATTGTGCGATTGCGCGGCTGATCTCCGTTTCCGTGAGGGTATCTGACAGGGATTTGATTTCGTCCGTAACAACGGGAATCAGCTCCGCAATATCCTTTTCACTGGTCCCGGCATAGAGTCCAAACATGCCGCTATCAGCAAAAGTTGAGCTGAAAGAATAGATCGAATAGACCAACCCACGCTCTTCCCGAATGGATTGGAACAGGCGCGACGACATACCGCCACCAAACAAGGCAGACAAAACACCAGCTGTGTAATAATCCTGACCTTCGAAGGACGGGCCCTCAAATCCCATTAAGAGATGAACCTGTTCACTATCTCTGCTTTCCCGATACTCGCCCCCCTGATAGGCCGCGCGAGGATTTTCCATCTCCTGCGCTGGTCCAAGGCTTTGGAATTTCTCTGCTGCCATCTGGGTAAATTGCTCATGATCCAAACCACCAGCAGCGCATAGGACCATATTCGCACCGGCATAGCGTTTTGCCATGAAGCCCCGGATAGCCTCTCGTGACATATCCCGCACGGTATCGACCGTTCCTAAAACAGGACGACCCATCGCTTGACCGGGATAGGCGACCTCCTGAAATCGATCATAGATGACATCATCCGGCGTATCGTGACACTCACCGATTTCCTGAAGGATGACACCCCGCTCCCGTTCCAATTCTTGCGGGTCGAAGGTCGAATTTTGAAGAATATCCGCGATGATATCCAGAGCCAGCGGCAGGTCATCAGCCATGACCTTGGCGTAATAGGCGGTGTTTTCCCGCGCGGTATAGGCATTCAACAAACCACCAACGGCTTCTATTTCTTCAGCTATATGGCGGGCGCTGCGCCGTTTCGTGCCCTTGAAAGCCATATGCTCAAGGAAATGTGCAACACCATTGATTTCAGCCGGCTCCACCCGCGCGCCCGCGCCAACCCAGACGCCAACACTGGCGGTGCGCAGTCCCGGCATAGGATCTGTCGCAACCCGCAATCCATTATCCAGTGTAGTGATCTTGACTGGTTCGATCATTGACTGCCCGCCCGATTGGAACCGCGGCGCACATAATCCTGCACGGCACTGACGGAATTGGGCAGACGGTCATACCGCTCTTCACGCTCAAACAGATCCCGCAGGCGGGGCGGCAGATCTGGATGCACGCCAGTTGCCTGTTTGACCACATCCGGGAATTTCGCCGGATGGGCCGTTGCTGCCACCACCAGAGGAACACTGGTGTCATGACGACGAGTCCAGCCTGCAACAATGCCAATTGCGGTATGCGGATCAACCAATTCGCCTGTCGATTCCAATACCGCCTTGATGGCCGCAATGGTTTGTTCATTTGACAGACGGTGGCTGGAGAAAAGCTGCAACGCATTTTGCCAACGTGGGGTTTCGATATCCAGAGTCCCGGATGCCCGGAATGTCTGCATAAGATGTGCCGTCGCTGTGCCGTCCCGATCCATCAATTCAAACAACAGCCGCTCAAAATTACTGGAAACCTGGATGTCCATGGACGGCGAATGGGTCGGCACCACATCGCGCATTGACATATCGTTGCTCTCAAAGAAGCGCGTCAGGATGTCATTTTCATTTGACCCCACAATCAATTGTGAAATCGGCAGGCCCATTTCACGTGCCGCATAGGCCGCAAAAACATTGCCAAAATTTCCAGTTGGAACTGAGAAAGCAATCTCCCGATCCGGTGCGCCCAATGACAGTGACGCATGCACATAATAGCAGATCTGGCACATGATCCGCGCCCAATTGATCGAATTCACGGCAGACAAATGCATGTCGTCGCGGAATTCCAAATCATTGAACAGAGCCTTCACGACATCCTGGCAATCATCAAAGGTGCCGTCTAGGGCGATATTATGCACATTGGGGGCATCTACTGTGGTCATCTGTCGGCGCTGAACCTCAGAACAACGCTCAAACGGATGCATGATGAAGATATCAATAGCATCCCGATCCCGGCAGGCTTCAATCGCCGCCGAGCCAGTATCACCCGATGTCGCGCCGACGATGCAAATGCGCTCCACCCGGCGGGTCAGAACATGTTCA
>JARGPE010000119.1 GCA_029212835.1 Alphaproteobacteria bacterium
AGATAGCCACTGTCCTGTTACCGGTGCGGCAGATTGGATTTTGATCCAATCCTATACTGCGCCGCCTCACGGAGAAACCGACTTTGGCATCGTGCCTTATCGGCGCGATCTGTTAAACAGCCCCTCAACGGGGCACGTCCTCAATCATCATCATTTCGATTTGTCCGGGCTGTATAGCGGGGATTATTGGGACCGCACCTATGGTGGCGGTCGCATGGCCCAGACCTATGACAAGATCATGGCTCTGCCGCCGGACCGATCTGATAACCGCCAGCGCGTTGCCTATGTGCAGGCGGTCTGGGCGACGTATGGTGATCCTGACATTGACCGCACCGTTCTGGATGTGGGATCTGGCCTGGCGGTGTTTCCGGCGGCCATGGCGGATGCAGGCTGGACAGCAACCGCGTTAGACCCGGACCCCAGGTCGGCCCGTCATGCGATGGAAAAAGCAGGTGTTGAGGGCATGGTGGCCGACTTTATGGTCGACACTGTTTCGCGCCGTTTTGCCTTGGTCACCTTTAACAAGGTTTTAGAACATGTACCTGACCCGGTAGCTATGCTGCGCCGTGCCCGGAATATTCTGATTCCCGGTGGTGGTGTATATGTTGAGTTGCCGGATGGAGAAGGGGCTTTGGCCGAAGCGGGTCCAGATCGCGAAGAGTTCTTCGTTGAGCATTATTGCGCCTTTTCAACCCTGTCCTACGCGATGTTGGTCCGGAAGGCAGGTTTTCGCCTGCAACGGTTAGATCGGGTCATGGAGCCCAGTGGGAAATACACTTTGCGCGGATTTATAGTGCCTGAGGAGCGTAATGTATGATTCCAGTTGGTTGCCATGAACGCCCGTTCGACGCCTCCATTCTTGGTCGGCAAGTTTGGAGCCTTGAAGATATCACTCAGGCTGCTGAGGTTGTTGATGCCGCTCGTCAGCTTGACGTTGGCTTGGTTTTCTGGCGCGGAGAGGTTGATAAGGGCTTAGTTCTGGAATCTCATGGCTTTCGCAAGATTGAGACGCTGTTAACGCTTCGTTGCGCGTTGCCACAGGAAAAGCGTGCCCTTCCTCCTGGTATCGGTATCGCGCAGGTGGCGGATGCAGATATGATTGCTGATCTTGCTGCCGAAGCCTTTCGCAGTGATCGGTGGCATACAGATCCTGAAATCCCAAATGATCGTGCGGACGCCTACAAGGCCGCCTGGGCCCATAACAATATTATGGGGCGTGCCGGGGTGACTTTAATCACCCTGACAGGGGCGGGGGAAGTGACTGGGTTTAATTCAATGCTGTTTCGGGATGACGCATTAATCATTGATTTGATCGCCGTTGCGCCCAGCCATCAGGGGCAGGGGCTTGCAGGTCGTTTGATCAATGCTGCAAAGGCCGATGGTGCAGGGCGATTTAAGACCCTAAGTGCGGGTACTCAGGCATCCAATGCCGCCTCCCTGCGTCTGTATGATCGTCATGACATGAAGGAGAGTATGCGCGCTGATACCTGGCACTGGACCCCGTAAATCGCCCCTATTCCTTTTCCGGCAACCGCGAGAGTAGCCGGGTACAAATCCCACTGGGCAAAGCCCTCAACAGCCAACCGATCAGGCGCATCTGCCATGGGAAGGATATCTTTGCCCGACCCTGGCTCAAACCGTCCATGATGATTCTGGCGGCACGGTCTGCCTCCATGAAGAAGGGCATTTTGAAACTATTTGCATCGGTGATGCGGCTGCGCACGAAGCCTGGACAGATAACACAGACCGTAACACCGTGTCCGGCGAACCGTCCCCGCAATCCTTCGCCATAGGCCAGCACTGCTGCTTTAGAGGCGGAATAGGCTGGCGCACTGGGCAGGCCACGATTGCCGGCAATGGAACTGACCATGCCAATTGTGCCATGCCCCCGCGCCAGCATGCGATCCAGGGCCGGATGCACAGTGTTGAGCACGCCGGTCAAGTTAACGTCGAAAATCTTTCGAACAGACTCTTCTTCGTCACCGCCGGAGATGCCGGCATTGGCAATCACGATATCTAAGGGAGCGGTCGTATCGACAGCCTCTATCCAGTCACGCATTGCGGTCTGGTCCGTGACGTTCAGAACGGTGCCGGTGACCTCCGCTCCTTTCCCACGACAGGCCTTTGCAACCGCATCCAATCGATCTGCATCGCGGCCAGACAGGGCCAGTTTACAGCCTGTGGTGCCATAGCGTTCGGCATAGGCCAGAGCGACGGCTTCGCCAATGCCGCTGGACGCGCCGGTGATCAGGATCGATATCATAAATGCAGTGTGGCGATGCTGCGCTGTGGCTGCAAGCGTCCCATCACGCTTCCCAATCCGGGCGGATCATGACAAAAGAGCCACAAAAGAGAGAAAGGACGCGTAGATGACCGTATCCAGCATGACTGGCTTCGCCCGGACTGAGGGAGAAGATGACCTGATCCGCTGGGTCTGGGAGGCCCGCAGTGTAAATGGAAAGTCATTAGATGCGCGCCTCCGGGTGCCATCGGGCTGGGAGCGCTTCGATCCCCTGATCCGCAAGGCAGTACAGGAGCGATTCCGTCGCGGCAATTTGACAATCAATCTGGAAGTTAAGCCGATACTGGGCAAGGCCACTGTGCGTATCAATGAGGCGTTATTGGAGGACCTGATCCAACGCTGTGAGTCCTTTGGGGAGCGTCCGCGTCTGGACGCATTATTCGCGGTGCGCGGTGTTGTTGAGGCATCGGAACAGGATCCGGGCGACTTGGCCAATGACTCTGAAAGATTGGCTTCTGTTCAGAGCAGCCTGGATGATGTTTTGACCCGTCTGGCCGATGCGCGGGCGGAGGAAGGGGCACGAATCGCAACCGTGCTGCGCGATCATCTGGGGGAGATTGAGACGCTGGTGGAGGCTGCGGAACGCTCGGAAGATGCCACACCTCAAGCAATTCGAGACAAGCTATGGGCACAAATATCGGAACTGCTACCCAAGGATGGGGCCATCCCATCGGAGCGTTTGGCGCAAGAGGCGGCGGTTCTGGCAACCAAGGCCGATGTGCGAGAAGAGATTGATCGCCTGAAGGCCCATATTGACGCTGCTCGCGACTTACTGCGGGAAGGGGTAGGGATCGGACGACGCTTAGATTTTCTGTGTCAGGAGTTCAATCGAGAGGCCAACACCTTGGCATCAAAATCCTCCTCTCTGGACCTCACCCGAATCGGACTAAACCTCAAAGCCGTTATCGACCGCCTTCGGGAACAGGTCCAAAATCTTGAATAAGGGTGCCAAGCCTATGGCGGATTCATCGCATGATCTTTTTCCTATAAAGCGCCGCGGTTTGATGTTGGTGCTCTCCTCCCCATCAGGGGCGGGCAAGTCGACCATCGCGCGGGCGATTCTGGAAAGCGATCCAGAGATAGATATGTCCGTCTCCGTTACTACGCGACCGAAACGACCGGGAGAGGTTGAAGGGCGCGACTATATCTTTATCAATCGCACCGAATTTGACCTGATGGTCAATCGCGGCCAGTTGTTGGAGCACGCAAAAGTCTTCGATAATTATTATGGCACGCCCAAGGCGGCCGTGATGGATGCTCTGTTGGAGGGACGGGACGCGCTATTCGATATTGATTGGCAAGGCACCCAGCAACTGGCGGAAAGCGCGATTGATGATCTGGTCCGTGTCTTCATTCTGCCACCGAATTCACGGGAATTGGAACGTCGTCTCAATACCCGGGCACAGGACTCCCAGGCAGTCATCGCAGCCAGAATGGCCAAGGCATCTGATGAGATGAGCCATTATGCCGAATATGACTGGGTCATTGTTAATCGGAACCTGGAGGAAAGCGTTGAACAGGTCCGCGCCATCCTGTGCAGCGAACGCCTAAAACGTAAGCGGCAAGTCGGTCTGGGCGAATTCGTTAAAGGCCTGCGAGCAGGGTGATATGCATCCCATAGAAAATCTATCTATATAAATATCTTAAGGGTTCAGCCTCGGTATTTGATAGTGCATTATTTTCCGTGGAATGGAGGAAAGCGCTATGGGACGAGTTCTGTACGGGAGCGCCACCACGCTAAGGCGATCCGTCGAGCAATACAAAATAGTTAAGAGAACCTGACACAGCATTACTGTGCTTCTATGTTCTGCAATGCTTGTTTTAGGATCCCGCGCTGCACCTTGCCCGTGGCAGTGCGGGGTATCTTATCGAGAAATATCAAGCGCGTTTCGCCAAAGGCATTGGGCAGTATGGCGGTAATTTTGGGCGTTAGGTTGGCGATGGTTTCAGGACTGAGCGGAGCCTTCTCCACAGGAACGATGGCAAGCCAAACTTCGTTAACGCCATCGCTATTGGGGATCAGGCACAGCGCGGCATCTTCGAAGTCGAATTCGGACACAATGGCTTCTTCTATCGGCTGTGGCGCGACCTTGATCCCCCGAATGTTAAGCTGATCATCGGCGCGCCCGATCAGCTTGATAATGCGGTCCTGACCCAAGATTCCCAAATCTCCGGGATAGAACCAGCCGTCTTTAAACATCCGCTCCGACGTGGTCTTGTCATTCCTGTAGCTTGTTATCAGCATCTCGCTGCGCATCCGGATGATACCGGGCTGTTGATAAACCGCTTCGCCTGCCTCGTTCATTACCTCCAACTCCACGCCGGGCAATATGGCACCAATACCATCTGCCTGCATGGTACATATATAGGCAGCTTCGTTGGTCGCGTAGCTTTCAATCAAAGAGGTGGCGAGGCGCTCTGAAACCTGTTGTCGGATGGTTTGCGATACTTGAGCGCCAATCGTGAAAACGCGAAGGTTTATGGGTTTTTCATAGTCAGCTGGTAGCTTGTCCAGCATTTCAATCAAGGCATGAGGGATTAAGGTAACATGTGTTGCCTCATGCTTTTTCAGACTGTCCGCAAAGGACATACGATTGTCACTGATACAGGTGCCACCAACCCTGAGACAGGCCGTGCAATGGGTATGATAGGCCTGAATCGAGAAGCCCAATGCGACAACATAGCGTGTTGTATCGGTCATTCGGGCCAGGAATTGAAATTGCTGCAAACGACGGTTCTGTGTACCCCAGGTCAAAGTCAGCGTCTTCAGACTGCCGGTTGTGCCAGAGGTTTTTATGATGCGGTAGGGGTCGTTTTCCGCGAGACGAACCTGAACCAGCGGCTTTTCCGGCTCCTGTTGTTCCAGCATGGTCAACCAAGTTTGATCCAGGATCACTGTTTTGTTTGAAACCGGTCGGGTATTGTCCTGCGTGCAGAGGATCAGGTCAAAATCCTCTAAAACATCGGTAACTTCTTGGTTCTCATTAGACGCATAAGACATTGTGCAAATGCCTAATGCCTCTAATCCAAGTGTCAGGATCAGATGCAGATACAGGCTGTTGACCGCAACAGCCACTTTCGGGTTTTTCCTAAGTTTAAGGCCACGCAGATAGCTAACCGTTTTGCACAGATCGTTGTACAACTGGTCATAACGATAGCTGTTGCCATTCTCAAACACAGCGATGTGGGCGGCACGGGTCACGGCATGATAGGCCAGAATGTCTATCGTGCTCGCGGGATAGGGGGGCTGTGCCAACTTTGAGCTCACGTTGTTTCGACTGCTTTGTTTCGTCTATCCAATGATTGACGAACAGGCTGACAATCTATCATTAGCTTACCTTTCAAAATGAAACATCAGTCCAAAGCGTTTTTGATCCAGTCGTGGAAGCTTTTCACATACTGTTCTTCGGGCATAAGCACGCCATGCTCATAGCGCAGAGATCGCAAGCCCTTCTGATTGAGTTCTGAGGCTTTGGCGTCCTGATCCATTACCATGATCGCAAAATCGGTGATGTTCTCTAGTCGGAAATCCGGGCGCATCAGGGTTTCCGGTAGGAACAGCCATTCGACTTCAATCTCTGTTTCCTCTGGTCCTAAGGGTAGCACACGTACAGTGCGCATGTAATCGCGATGCCCGGCAATGAAAACTGAAGGGAGACTGATGAAATAGACTTGGCCTCGTTCCTTTTCCGCTTCCGTTAAGGTATCAAATCCATCGGGCAGGGCAGTGCCATCGCAAGACCAGCTTTCCGCACCGGGGCGCAGGCCACCGCGATAGCGCGCATCCGGGTCGGCTTTATGTGCGGACCAGTCTGGATCATCGCGCGGGCCAGAGATACGACGTTTGTAAATCGGAACCAGATCACAAAGTTCCGGGTGAATATTGGGGCAATGCAAACATTCGTTAAAGTTCTCCCAGAAAACCTTCCAATTGCACTGCATGGTCTTGCGCCAGGTATGGCCAACCTGAAGGGTCTCCAGGGGCCAATTGTCGATCCGGTCGCTGCCTCGATCAAAACTATCGACCAGATCTGGCGGATTATCGGACAGGCAGACGAAGATACAGCCGCGCCATTCCTGCACAGCGACGGGATAGAGCGGATAGTCTGCTTTGTTAAAATCCGGCGCCTCTGACAGGGACGTTGTTGCCACCAAACGCCCATCCAACCCGTAGGCCCATTGATGATAAGGGCAGCGAATGCTGCGATTTGTTAATATGCCCTGTGCTTCCTGACAAAGGATGGAGCCGCGATGTCGACAGGTATTGTGAAAGCCGCGCAAGGTTCCATCTTCGTCCCGTACCAGGAAAATACCCTGGGTGCCGATGGTAAAGCTGCGAAAGGCGGCTTACTGATACTGCTGCTATGGCACAGATAAAGCCAACGGGCGTAAAAAACCTTGTCCAATTCGCGTTTATGCCAGTCTGGATCCCAATAGGCCGCGCCGGGCAGTGTCGCCACGGTTTTGGTCAGGCCGTCGAAATCTTCTTCCCCGGTCAGAATGCGCATTGGATTCTCCTTTCCCCTCATTTTGGCATGAGAATGGATAGGGCGCGCAACTCCTTTTTGGTGGCTGATTAGTCTTTCAGCAGGGCATTGATCAGTTTGCGCGCACCAACGGGGGCGGGAATTTCGCCCGCCGCAACGGCGGTCTGAACGGCGGGTAAGAGATCGCGTAGTTTAGGGTCTTGTCTCAGTCGGTGGGCGAATTCAGCAATCAACTCATCCCATAACCATGTCTTGGCCTGTTCAGCGCGGCGCTCCGCCAAAGTTCCTGCCGCTGCCAGAGAATCATGAAACGCACCGATTTTTTCCCATGCATCGGCGATGCCTTGTCCGGTCAAGGCAGAGCAGGGGAGTACGGGTACGGTCCAATTCGCACCGCCTTTGCTCAACAGGCGCAGGGCACCATGATAATCAGCCGCGGTTCGCTTGGCCTGATCAATCAACTCACCATCTGCCTTGTTGACCAGGATCATATCGGCCAGTTCGACGATCCCTTTTTTCAGTCCTTGCAGTTCATCCCCCCCAGCAGGAAGCAGCATCAACAGGAACATATCGGTCATGTCGGCAACGGCGGTTTCACTTTGCCCGACGCCGACGGTCTCGACCAGGATGACATCAAACCCGGCAGCCTCGCACAGTAGAATGCTTTCTCGACTGCGCCGCGCAACACCGCCTAAAGTTTGCCCGGCAGGGGAGGGACGAATAAAGGCGTTGGGATTGCGTGACAGTTCTTCCATGCGGGTCTTGTCGCCCAGAATGGAGCCACCTCCGCGTTTGGAACTGGGGTCCACTGCCAGCACTGCGAGCTTATGACCAAGTTTGGTCACATGGGCACCAAAGGCTTCGATGAAGGTGGATTTACCAACACCCGGCACGCCAGAAATGCCAATCCGCATAGCCTTGCCGGTATGGGGCATGATCTCTGCAATCAGCGATTCAGCCTCGGCCCGATGGTCAGCGCGGGAGGACTCCACCAATGTAACCGCCTTTGCTAGGGCACGACGGTCACCGCCTAACAGTTTGATGGCCAAGCTATTGGTATTTTTAGAAGAATTATCTGTACGCACCAGGAGATCGGTCACTTCTTAGGTTTTGAGGAGACACCAAGTGAGGTTTCAGCCATCTGGCGCAAACGGTCGCGTTCTGTCGGGCTCAAGTCACTCAGGGCATTTTGTTTGAAACGATGGACGCTGAGAGCAGCATGGATCAGGTGGCGCTTGCGTTCAACAGCGGCGGCGGGATCTTCTGGTATGCCATTGCTGTTGGAACGCGCCTGAGCCTGAGCGCGGGCTGATTTCTGCAACCGATCTTCACGGTCCGCCAGTTCTTTCTTTGCTGTCTCAATTGCGGCCAAAACAGTCAGGGCATCCATTTGCTCTTTATTTGGTTCGCCCGGCCGTCCTGACGGTTTCCCGCGTTGGGAGGGCACAGCACTTTCATTGGGGGCCATAATAGGGGGCATTGCGGATTTCGCCTGCAGTTTTGCAGACTTTTCGGCCTTTTTCTTGCCGCCAAATAAGTTCCACGCCATTGGTCCCTCCAATAGAATTAATCTAGCAATCCAGGTCGATGCAATCCTTGGGCCCAATCCATTTCGCCATTTGAATTTCATCACCATAACGGATCGATGGAGATGACGATTCCGGTTCATATCGCACCGACCGACGACGACGACCTTCCTCAGTATATCCGAGTCTTTTATAGAAGTCCCGCGCGCGTCGATTATGGGAAATGACGGTAAATTCCAATCGTTCCAGTGCGTCTTTTTGTGCGCGCGCCTCTAAGGCAGCCATCAATATGCGCCCCAGTCCTCGTCCCCAATGGCTGCGCAGAACACCGATTCCCAGAATTCCTGTATGGGCGGTACGGCGTAATGACCCAGGTATCAGAACCCCTTCTGCGATCGCATGCGGCCCTTCCCAAATGTTGATCATATGCCAACCCGGTCGTTGAATATATCCGTCGATAATTTCCGACATGCCTAAGGCAGTTTGCGCACGTTCTTCTGCAACTCTAAGATAGTAGTCCGTTTCAGACAACAGGGTCCGCCCTAACTTTAGCAATTCACTTCCATCGCTAACGACCGCTGATCGCAGTTGCATGGAAGGCGGCAGAATGGGGCGCGTTGAAGGAAGCAATATTGCCGTTACCTATACTTTTTTTACATTTTATGGTTAGGAAAATACGCGCGTACTGGTGGAAAATAGGCCGATCAAACTTTAGCATCATATACTGTTCTTGTCGTCGGAGGATTTATGGTAAACAAGTGGCTTGCAATCAGGATATATTTTTCTTTACCTAGAGTGGGGCAATGATCGCAGTAATTTGGGGAACATATTAAATGTTTTTCACATTTTCGCGAAAGAATTTAGTTTTATAAGGACTTTCGCTCATGTCGACCTCGTCCGTAGATGGTGAACATAACAAGAAAAGGAATGCTCCGTTACTGCCTGAAACGTTCGAGCAGAGAGGGGTCTATATTCCTTTTACGACGCCAATTCTGGCATATGCCCGTCTGCGCCGTCCGATTGGTGGTTCGCTGGAAATTTTGATTCCTGGTTTGGCTGGGGGCTCAGAAACCTATGTTATCCCGTACAAGGTTTTGCCTGAAGTTCTGAATCTTTTTGTCCATGATCGAGCTCTGCACGAAGAGTTACTTCATTTACGCAAAATTTCACCAAGCCAGGTACGACAATCCGCAAATTTGGTCGCAATGACTGGATTGGGCGGACCAGCCCTGGCGAAGCGCGCGAAGCAGGAAAAGAAGGCGGAGTTGGAACTGCCTGCAATTATCTTGTTTAGCTTGATCCGGAGTGCAATCAGCCAGCTGGCGCCCAGCCATCCAGGTGTATCGGAATTGGATGAAAAAAAGATTGCGACGCCAGAAGGGTTGAAGTTGGCTCGTGATGCTTTGGGCGGATATGCGCAAACCATTGGTGAACGTGGCGACAAGATTTATGGTCGGTTGGAACGATGGGCCAATGCACTTTCCCCTTCAGGAACGTCTGATGGCGCGGTCAAAGGGCCATTGATGACGCTGTTGGTTGCGTTGGAGGATTTGACAGTCGATCTGTCAAAATGGCTGATTCAAGAGCCACCTGATACTGCCGAAATGGCCCAGCGTACCGTGACGGCAGCCCGCGCGGCGGCGCAGCGCGCCCGTGATCATTTGAATGCGATTGCCGGGTTAGAAGAAAACATGGCGGAGCCGCTGAGGGACTTCGATGAAACCGAGACCAAAGTGATATCGCATGTTGAGCGCATGGCTTTGATGCTGGATGGTTGGCAAAGGGTTATTGATTTATGGGAAATCGGTCGCAGCGGTGATCGATTCTTTCAGCGCGATACATTGGAGAGTTTCGCACAGTATCTGCCGATTTTACCGTTGGAGGCGGTCGGGGAGAATGCAGAATTGTGGGAAAACTTGAGGAAGAGCCAGAATCGATGGAGCCGCAACAGCGAACACCGCATTGACTCCGGCATGGATCAGGAGACGAGAGCGAAATTGTCTTCGTTCCGGAAGGAACCAGTATGAGCACTGCTGGAGAGCAATTACAGGGATTTTTGAATCAGCTTCCTGAAAGGGAGTTGAAGATTCTTGCTGCGAAGATTGAGCTGGATCGAGGTGAAAATCGCTTTGGTATTCCCCATGACGCAATCATGGCCTTGCTGCGTCCGCGTCTTGCTGAAATTCGGGCGCCACGTATTTTTACACCACAACGTGTCTTGTGCCTGCCGTTTGAAGACATGTTGATCTTCAAAGACCCCGATCCAAAACAGCCTGGTAAAATTGCCCGTGCGGCCATTGGCCCAATGTGGACCTTGGTCATGGATCGCGCAAAGGCTAAGTGGATGCCTTTGGCTGATGCCTTTGTTGCAGCCCAGAAGAGGGGCGATGAGACAACGAAGAACCAAACGGCCTCGGCGATGTGGGCTCTTGCCGCTGAGACGTTGATGGCATGGGATGCAGAATTAGGGAATGATGCGGGTGAAATTCGGGCCGCTGCAAAGAAGATTGGCGGCACAAAGCGTTTGGAAGATTTGAGGGAAATGACCGCGATCTTGCGGATTGCTGATATTGTTGAATCCTTAAAAGAAAAATTGCCGCGAAAGCCAATTCTGAATTTCACGCCGGAACATGTGACGATTGTGAAGCGTCATTATGAGATGGTGGGGGATCAGGCTGAAAATCATGAGGTGTTTCTGTTATTTGCTGTTGTTGGGCGCTTGCTGCAGCCATTTCCAATCCTGAAGGTCTTTCGAGCCTTATCGCGCAAGCTGGATGATACATTGACCAGCAGCACAGATCTGGGCATTGCCGGAAACATCGTGATTGAGGCGCTGGAGCGGGATGCCGATGCCGTTGCAGAGGCTGCAGATTCACCAAATGCGACCGAAACGGATGTTATTGCAAAGGCTAAGAGGTTTTCACTGGCGTTTAAAGGGATCACCGCTGATATCGGTATCCGACGTGATGGGGATTGGGGCAAGCGCATGTATGGCTGCCGTGGCAAGGTCAGTCAGGCAATCGAGAATCTTGTTCTTTCCAATGCTCAAGACGTGATTCTGGATATGTTGCCGAACAGGGGCAGGGGAATCCCAAATTTTACTGACTTCCCAGATGAAGAAAAATTTGAACGGGCCGAACGTCGGGCGCGGGCTTTGGGGGAGGCGTCCCGCATGGCCGAACAGATCGGGTTGCAGTCAGCTTGCCAAAGCAAGGTCAATCAATTGCGCAAGGATCTTGAGCAATACGCTGCTAAAATTATTGAGAAACTGCCTAAGGTTGGTCCTGACAACAAGCCTGAAGCCAGCGCACATTTGGCGACAACGGTTCGTTTGGTTGAGTTGATTACCAATTCTGATACAGCGGATTTGTTGCGTCGGCGAGGAAATGCGGCACTTGCAGGTACGACATTGAGTTAACAGACCTTTCTCAGGTTTTTGAGAGTGTCCAGTCACGCGTTTTTCGCATATCTCCCCTGCGGAATGAAGATTACTCGTTCGCCCCACTTGGATATATATCCGAATTCAGAAGACAGACGCTCGAAGCACGTGCCACTGGCCCCTGCGATCGGGAAAGGCCTCCCAAGCAATTGGATATCCCGGCCCCACCGATCCTGTCCCCCCTCGGCGTAAGCCGTTTGAGGATGGGTGTATGTAACGACGGAGGCGTCCTTTTTGGACAGTTTGGGTAAAGCGGTTCCAATAGTGGGATCGTCCTACCCCATCCTTAAGGGAGTGCCGGGATATGACTATTGTACACGGCGGCCTAGCGGTCGCTGAGACCTCATCTATTTCTATCGACAATGCTCACGCCCATGGTCTGCATTTGGTGGATGCTGGTACGCCAGCCCCAACCGCGCTGACCGGTCGTTTGGCTGATTTTATTGCCGATGCGCGCTTTGATCGCCCGACTCTGGTGATGGACCTGGACGCGGTGGCCGAACGGTATCGCGTTCTGGCAGCGGCTTTAACGCCAGCTCATATTCACTACGCGGTTAAGGCAAACCCGGCCCCGCAATTGTTGGCCCGTTTGGCTGCAGAAGGCTCAAATTTTGATGTCGCCAGCCGTGGTGAAATCGAACAATGTTTGGCCATCGGTATTTCGGCATCGCGTCTGTCCTATGGCAACACGATCAAACGCCGTGCGGATATCGCTTTCGCAGCCGCTGCCGGTGTGACCATGTTCGCCTTCGACTCCGAAGCGGAACTGATCAAGCTGGCGGATGTTGCCCCGAACACGACGGTTTACTGTCGCGTTTTGGTCGATGGTACCGGGGCTGAATGGCCTTTGGGCAAGAAGTTCGGTTGTGCCGATCAAATGGCAGAAGACCTACTGGTGCGTGCGGTGGAGCTTGGTTTCCAACGCCCTGGCATCAGCTTCCATGTTGGCTCTCAACAG
>JARGPE010000120.1 GCA_029212835.1 Alphaproteobacteria bacterium
GTTGGGATATGTTGGGATCAGTGGTTCCCGGAATGCGCCCGGGTCATGGCCCTTCAGGGGGCAGAGGTGCTGCTGTACCCAACCGCGATTGGCAGTGAGCCGTCAGCGCCGGATTATAGCTCCAAGCTGCATTGGCAACGCACTATGCAGGGTCATGCCGCGGCCAATATCATGCCTTTACTGGCCAGCAACCGGATTGGTACTGAACAGCATGAGGCAGCGGATATGACCTTTTATGGTGGGTCTTTTATTGCCGATGAGACAGGCGGGTTGGTGGCGGAAGCCGATGGTGAAACACAAGGTATTATCACAGCGACCTTTGATTTGGACGCGATCAAATCCATGCGGGCATCCTGGGGCGTATTTCGGGATCGGCGAACGGACCTTTATGGCCCGCTGCAATCCTTGACGGGAACAGCCTAGCGCAGGAAGGCACTGAAGAACTGTTTCAATCCCCCTTCGAGCTGTTTATTCAGATCAAAGGCCATTTCTTCGGTCATGTTGTACCAAACACCTTCGCGCTCGTTCAGGGTGATGTCTTCTGCAACCGATCGTTTGCGTTCCACCGTTGTGGCGGAGGCAGCAGTCGTGCCAGCATCGGGGTTTTGTGCGCTCATTTCTACGACCAAATGGGCATCATAACGCTGGGACTGATCGACCGTTATCAGTCCGGTCAGGCCGGTTTTTGTTTGCAGGGGAACTTCAACAACGCTGGCGTCCTTGATGGTGAAGATCAATTCACCACTGGTCCCAACAGGATCCAGGCGATCCTTGGCCCATTGCGCAGCCATCTGCATGGGCGGGACGGGGAACTCCCCTTCAACATTGGGCGTTGTGGTTCGGTTCTCATAGGCTTCAACAACTGTGATCTTGGCCACGTTCAGCTTGATCTTGGGCAAATGGGCAAAAGTGATATCCGCATAGCGCGGCACCGAAACCGGCGTCGTACACGCCCCCAACAATCCTGCCATCAATATCAAAAACCCACGCCGTATCATTGCCAATTCCTTCAATTGCGTTCTTGCTACTTTAGTCTCATGATTCTGCACACTATCGCAATGATCGTCCCTTATTGCGGCAGGATTTAGGCGGGGCTGCGATCCAGATCCGCATCGGTGAAAATTTCAGTACGGGAACAGAATTCGCAAGTCACCTCAAATGTGCCATTTTCCATCTTCAGATCTTCAAGCGATTCTGATTCCAAGGTTTTCAGCACATTTTCGATTTTTTCGCGGGAACACCGGCATTCTTCGGTAATAGTCCGGGCCAGGAAAACCCGCACACCATCTTCATGGAACAGGCGGAACAGCAATTCGTTGGGGATCAGTGCCGGATCCAGCATTTCCTCTGGCTTTGCTGATTTCAGCAATACCATGGCACGCTGCCAGGCATCCTGATCAGCATACCCGATGCTCTGGTCGCCGCCCTCTTCTGGCAGGCGTTGAATTAACAGCGCCGCAGCCCCCATCGTGCCATCCGGGCGTCGCCCAGCAGACAGGTTAACGGCTGAGGCAAACTGGTCGGATTGTTCGAAATAGCGCTGCACGCATTCCTCAACCGTTGCGCCCTCCAGGGCGACAATCCCCTGATAGCGTTCCATATGTTCGCCTTGATCGACAGTGAAGGCCATGTAGCCTTCGCCCAGCAATTTGGGAATCGGGGCTGCGATGGCTTCATGCAGGGGGGGAACCTCGCCCTTGATCTGGGCATAGCCCCGCATTTTACCGTCACTGGTTACATCTGCGACCATCATTGGCACTGGGCCATCGCCCTTTGTCTGAAGCGTGAACACGCCATCAAACTTTAAGGCAGCAGCCAGTCCGGCACACAAAGCCAGCATTTCTGCCAACATATACTGCACGGCATCGGGATAACCATGGCGAGATAGGATCGCTTCTACCGATGGGCCCAGTTTGACCATACGCCCATGGAGACCGGTCTTATCGATCATATAGGGTTGGATGCAGTCATCTGTTGGACCACCAGTATCCAGGCTGTTTGTATCAGTCATGTTTATAGGATCGGCCATGCTGGCTTACCTTCTTTCTAACGCTTAAGAGTTTGGCGCTCAGATCTGGTTCAGACACCACAGCAAGATGCCCTTTTGGGCATGCATGCGGTTTTCAGCTTCATCCCAAATCACCGATTGCGGGCCATCAATCACGGCCTCGGTTGCCTCCTCGCCGCGATGGGCGGGCAGACAATGCATAAAGATAGCATCGGGGGCGGCCTTGGCCATCAGGGCCTCGTCCACCTGGAAGGGTTTAAGCTGATTGTGGCGTACTGGGGCATCTGTATCGCCCATAGAGACCCAGACATCCGTTACAACGCAATCGGCACCAGCGACGGCATGATCGGCATTGTGCAGAATTTCCAGCTCACAGCCCTGGGAAATCGCCCAATCGATAACGTCACGGGGCGGTTGCAGTTCTTCCGGGCATGCGATGCGCAGCTTAAATCGGAAACGCGCAGCGGCATGGATCCAACTGGTGGCCATATTGTTGCCATCGCCTGCCCAGGCCACGGTCTTGCCCGTGATTGGCCCGCGATGCTGTTCATAGGTCATGACATCGGCCATCAACTGACAGGGATGGGTACGGTCGGTCAGTCCATTGATCACCGGCACAGTGGCATATTCTGCCAGTTCCAACAGTTTCTCTTCTGTTGTTGTGCGGATCATAATGGCATCGACATAACGGGATAGAACGCGCGCTGTATCGGCAATTGTCTCGCCTCGGCCCAATTGCGTTTCGGCCGGGGTCATGACGACAACATCGCCCCCTAATTGCTTCATCCCAACATCAAAGCTGATTCGTGTACGGGTGGATGGCTTTTCAAAGATACAGGCCAATACCTTGCCAGCCAATGGCTTGGGAGAGGCAGGCGTTGGATTGCGCGCGGCATTGCCACTGTTGAGCATGGCCCGCAATGTTGCCTCGTCGAAATGATCCAGGTCCAGGAAGTGCTTAGGCTGCTGCGTCATTTTTCCAGCCTCCAGCAACTTTATCCAGAATCGCGATGGCCTCATCAATCTGTGCCTTGGTGACGATCAGTGGCGGCAGCAGGCGAATAACGTTTTCACCCGCACCCACGGTCAGCAGACCGGCCTCTCGCAAGGCGTCAATGACTTTCAGATTGGAGACTTCGGGCTGACAAACCAGGCCCTGCATCAGGCCGGCCCCGCGTGCTGCGGCAAAAACCGTTGGGTGACGGGCAACCAGATCTTCCAATCGTTCCCAGAAATACGCACCAACCTTCTCTACACCATCCAGGAATCCAGGGGCTTGGATAATATCCATCACCGCATTCCCAACGGCCATGGCCAAAGGATTTCCCCCGAATGTCGTACCGTGGGTTCCAGGCGTCAGACCCTGAGCAGCTTTTTCTGTCGCCAGAATGGCCCCCATGGGGAACCCACCACCAATGCCTTTTGCAGTCGCAATGGCGTCTGGTTTAATGTCGGCCCATTCATGCGCCCACATCTTGCCGGTCCGGCCATTGCCTGATTGCACTTCGTCCAGGATCAACAACAGGCCATATTCATCGGCTGTCTGGCGCAATTGCTTCAAGTATTCCAGAGATGCAGGGCGGATGCCGCCTTCACCTTGAATGGGTTCCAGCAGGATTGCCCCGGTTTCCGGCGTAATGGCATCGCGCAACATATTCATATTGCCAAAGGGCACGGAGTCGAATCCTTCGACTTTAGGGCCAAACCCTTCCAGATATTTCTTGTTATTGGCGGCCGAAATTGTCGCCAAAGACCGCCCATGGAAGGCACCATCAACGGTGAGCACACGATACCGTTCTGGGTGCCCAGACACAGATTGATACCGACGCGCCAGCTTGATCAGCCCTTCCAACGCCTCGACGCCGGAATTGGTGAAAAAGACTCGATCGGCAAAGGAATGCTCCGTCAGCCGTTTGGCCAGTCGCTCCCCTTCTGGAATCGTATACAGATTGGATGTGTGCCACAGTTTGGCGGCCTGATCCTGCAGGGCCTTGACCAGATGCGGATGGGCATGACCCAGGCTGTTTACGGCAATCCCGGCATAGAAATCGAGGTATCGTCGGCCCTTCGTATCCCACAGATAGACGCCTTCCCCACGCTCCATCGCAATTGGCGACCGGGCATAGGTATTCATCACTGCGGATTGGGTAGGGTCAGACATCTCCTCGTTCTCTCTTTCTGCTAAGGGACCTTCAGCGGGCCAATGCCCAGCGAAGTAAAGGCGGGAAAGTGCCGCCCAAGCGACTTTCTGTCAATGAGATAGAGATGAAACTTCTTGGAAAAGCCACAGCAGGCTGGAAACTATGTGCTTCAGGGAACAGGGCGCAGTGTTTGCTGAACCTTTTCCCGCAGTACCGGCAGCACATCAGTATCGAACCAGGGGTTCTTGCGCTGCCAGGCGACGGTGCGCCAGGACGGATGAGGCAGGGGCAGAATGCTGGTTGCCAGATGATACTGAAAATCCTGAACGGCCTGGGTCATCGTCTGGCCCGGCCCTAAATATCGTTTTTGCGCATAGCTGCCGACCAACAGTGTCAGGGTAAGATTTGGCAAATGCGACCGCAGCCTGTCATGCCATGCTGGTGCACATTCGGGTCGGGGCGGCATATCGCCCCCTTTGGGATTGCGCCCCGGATAGCAAAAGCCCATCGGCATGATGGCGATCTTTCGATCATCATAGAAAACGTCGGGGGCGATTTGCATCCATTCGCGTAGCCGTTCCCCGGATGGATCATTCCAGGGAATACCGGTCTCATGAACCTTGGTGCCGGGCGCTTGCCCAATGATCATCAGCCGGGCGGTCGGTGTCATGCGCACAACGGGGCGTGGTCCAAGTGGCAGATGGTCGGAACATAGGGTGCAGGCGCGCACCTCTTTCAGTAAGGCATTTAGGCTCATGCTGTATAGCGCAAAATCTGGTCGACCACTTGGGGCACCATTTCAGTGGCAGGGCCATAAACGCCATCGTCGAACAGGGTGGCCCCTTCGGATGGCTCCAGATTGATCTCTACGGTTTGTGCGGTGCCAGCGCCTCGAACCGCCTGAACAAACCCCGCGGCCGGATAGACATTGCCGGACGTGCCGATCGACAAGAACAATCCGCATTTTTCCAGTGTTTCGTATATCGTCTCCATCATGAAGGGCATTTCGCCGAACCAGACGACATGGGGTCGCATACCACCCTTTTGACCACAGGACGGACAACCGGTGTTAACGCTCATATCCATATCCCAAAAGGCTATGTTTTTGCATCGGGTGCAGCGGGCCTTTAACAATTCGCCATGCATATGGATCAGGTTGCGGTTGCCTGCGCGCTCATGCAGGTCATCAATATTCTGTGTGACCACCAGGACATCGCCTGGCCATTCCCGCTCAAGCCGAGCCAGAGCTTCATGGGCGGCATTGGGTTTTATTGTGGAGTCCGTCAGCCCACGCCGTCGCGCATTATAGAAGGCATGCACCCGGTCTGGATCGGCGGCAAAGGCTTCGGGCGTTGCAACATCTTCTATTCGAACCGTTGCCCAGATGCCATCAGCGTCGCGAAAAGTCGATAAGCCGGACTCCTTCGAAATTCCAGCTCCGGTTAGGATCACAATGGGAAATGCACTGCTGCTTTCTGTCATTATGACATTATGTTATTCAAGCTTTGCATAACATGCGAGAGGCAAATTAATGACAAGAACAAAAACCTATCGTGTTCTAATGGTCTGCACTGGAAATATTTGTCGATCCCCCAGCGCCGAAGGTGTGTTTCGGCATATGGTTGCCGCAGAAGGTCTCAGTGATCGGATTTCTGTCGACAGCGCTGGAACCGAAAACTGGCATGCGGGGGGCCCCCCCAGCCGTTTAGCGGTTATCGCGGCACAGGCGCGGGGATATGATTTTTCCGGCATCACGGCCCGTGCGGTGCAATCGTCGGATTATCAGGATTTTGATTTGATCCTGGCAATGGATCACGGGCATCGGGATATTCTGACCAAGGCCTGCCCCAGCGATATGCACCATAAAATTAAAATGTTTCTGGATGGCGCGCCTAAGGCGGGACGAGAAGATGTCCCCGATCCCTATTATGGGGATGCCAGCGATTATGAATATGCGCTGAACCTGATTGAAATGGGTTGCCGTGGTTGGGTGACCCGACTGCGGGAGACTGTTTGACCCCCGACCTACGGCGCAGAGTTGAGGCTGCTCTGAAGACAAAGGTGCGGCACAGCATGCCTTTGAGCGGGGGTAATATCGCTCAAGCCACACGCATTGAAATCAGCGATGGGCGCAATCTGGTTGTGAAGCATATGGTGCCCCGCCGACAGGCAGCCCATCCAACTGTGGGCACATTGCCCAAGGCGACGTTGAAAGACGAGGCATTCATGCTGGCTCGTCTCAGGCAGACCCAGGCGGTCCCGGTACCAGATGTCGTTCATGTCGAGGCGGATTTGTTGATCCTTAACTTTATTGACTGTGATGAGGCAGCCATGTCGGTGGCGAGTCAGGAAGCACTGGCGGATGCCATTGCCGCACTGCATGATCATGGCGCGCCGCGATTTGGGTTTGATCGGCCAACACCGGTCGGGCCAGTCCAAAGGCCCAATTCTTGGACGGAGGATTGGGTTGCTTTTTTGCGCGACCAGCGGTTGATGTTTTTTGGGCATTTGGCGCAGCAGGCGGGGCGCTTGCCGGAGGGATGCTTTTCCGCATTGGAACGTCTTTGTGCGACTCTGGAACGATGGATTCCGGCGCATGGGACGCCCAGCCTGATCCATGGGGACCTGTGGATTGGAAACATCCTGTTTCGCCATCAGCGGTTGGCAGCGCTGATTGATCCGGCAACCTATTATGCGGACCCAGAGATTGAATTGGCCTTCCTGCCTCTGTTCAGCGGGGTCGGGCAGACCTTTTTTGATCGGTATCGGGAGCATCGGCCCATCGACCCGCTGTTTTTTTCGGAACGCCAAAGACTGTATCAATTGGAGCCATTGCTGGCCCATGCTATGTTCTTTGGGGGCGGTTATGGCACGCGCGTTCAGGAAATTGTTCGGCATTATGGGGGGTAAACTAACCCTTGTTTCTATCCATTTTCAGAAAGTCGTCTTTGCGCCTTAGTGCCATCGCAATCTGTATGCTGATCGCACTGATCCTGGTTTTTGCCCTGTTATTGCGTCCAACTGTACCGCCACTGGGGCCGGGAAGCCGGTTCATGGTGCATCAGCCAGAAGGCGTAACACCAGGCCATCCTTTCGCGTTCCGAATGCCAGAGCGTTATGCGCTGATCGTTTATGTTAACGGATCAACATCAGAATCTAAGCCTGATCTCTGCAATACCAGCCGACCGGGAATCAATATCCCTAAAACCGCCACAGACTTGGTTGGGAGACGGATCGGAGGATACGAGATTTTGCTCTATGCCTTTTGCACGCCCACTAAGGTCGGTGGCTTTAATCAGCCCGATGGCGATGGTGTTCCGAAAGTAATCAGACGGGCAGATGAGTTGCAGGCATTGCTGGCCTATATTGCAGAAACAGGCTTTCCGCCGGAACGCACCTTTGTAATGGGACAATCTGCTGGGGGTTGGGCAGGGTTGTTGGTCGCACGTCGCGGGAAAACACCGTTTGCAGGTCTGGTCGCCTTTGCCCCGGCTTTCGCTGGGTATACGGGCTATCGCAAAGATGTCTGGCAGGTGGAGCGGGATCGTCAGGCCGCCTTTATCGCCCAAGCTCCTCGTATAAATGCGCTGGTCTTTGGGTTTGAGCAGGATCGGTATGAACCGCCCCGGGTGATGCAGTGGCTGCGCAATATTCCAGGTGTCACCTATGTTGCTTTATCGGGCCGGTCCGTTTTTGGGATGGATTGTGATAACAAGGTTCCCCATGCCACAGTTTTTAAAGATTGCTTCCGCTATTTTCAGCATCGCCGGATATTGGATTATCTTGAGGCGCAACTGCCCGCGGGAACAAGCTGATATCTTCGATGGATTTGGCCAGGATCAAGATAGACAGAGGGTCTGGTCTGCCCACCCGTATGATTTGGCGGGCCTGCAAACCCACATCCTGTAAGGCGGAGATCCAGGAAGACATGGACCGACAATACCAGGGCATTGGAGCCCAGTTCCCATCGCCAAATCCATTGAATGTCTCCAATTGCCAACCCTCACCTGCAGTTTTTGACCGGGCAGGCAGATGTTCGACCGTTAGGCTTTGAATTAGAATGATACCTCCTTGCGCCAAACGGGTTTTCGCCGCGGATAAAATCGGGCGGATGTCTTGCGTAAAGAGGGAGAAATTAAAGATGACCGCATCAAACTCTTTAGACGGACAACACTCCGGCCAGATTCCATCACATAGGTCTCGATAATCCGCGACTTGATAACAGCCTTGTGGATCCTGACTTTTCGCAGATTCGATCAAGGCAGGCGCGCCGTCCAGTCCCACCGTGACGCAATCGCCAGTATCCCGCACGGCACGGAGTAACCATCCATCCCCGCAGCCGATATCCAATAGGGTTGCAGGGCGGTGAGCGGCAATTGCGTTCAGGATCGCCGTATCCTTGCCCGAATGCCGACCTGGAATACTATTGGCTTGGCGTGCCTCCAGCCAGTTCCGGGCGTTCCGATGCCAACTGGCCAGTATTTCTGCATCGAAATTATTTGTCGTTTTATCGTCGTGAATTTCCGAAGGGGCCATGGGTCAATTCCACAGATATCCGGTCTATAAGGGTCATTTCTTCTACGCCATCAAGCGTAACGTTCCAGTCTGAATTTTAGGGCCAAGTTGCCAATGGCGGCAGGGACATCAACACCGCGTCGGGATTGCCGCCTGTCATCAGGCCAAATCGGGTGCCACGGTCATAAACCAAGTTGAATTCCGCATATAGGCCGCGCTTTTCCAACTGCCAGGCGCGATCTGCCTCCGTCCAGGATTCACCTAAGTGCCGCCGCACCAGGGTGGGGTAGATATCCAGGAAGCATTTCCCGACGTCCTGGACAAAGGCAAAATCGCCATCCCAATCGCCTGTATCCAGATAATCAAAAAAGATTCCGCCAACACCGCGCGCCTGATTGCGGTGCTTGATGTAGAAATACTCGTCACACCATTCCTTGTATCGTTGATAGTCAGCGCAAGGATTGGCGTCGCATGCTGCCTTGAGGGCCGCGTGGAAATCAGCAGTATCCTGGGGGATTTCGACCATTGGGTTCAAGTCTGTACCACCACCGAACCAATTTTTTGAGGTTACAATCATGCGGGTATTCATATGGATCGCGGGCACTTTTGGGGATCGCATATGTGCGACCAGAGAAATCCCGCCAGCCCAAAACTTGCCATTGCTCTCTTTTGCACCTGGGATTTCGGTTCGGAATTGTTCTGAAAAAGTGCCATGCACTTCAGAAATGTTGACGCCAACCTTCTCAAATACGCGCCCTTCGCGCATCACGGACATGACACCGCCGCCGCCTTGAGATTCTGATTCATCCGGGCGCTGCCAGACTTTTTGTTCAAATGTTTTTGCGGGCAGATCGGCATGGGGCAGGTGGGCTGGCAATTCGGTTTCCAGTGTCTCGAAAGCCGAACAGATTTGGTCTCGAAGATTTCGGAACCAATCAGTTGCCTTGGTTTTGCGGCTTTCCAGTGCCTCAGTCATGCGTCACTCCCCCAGTTTTATCCCGTTCAAACAGGCTGTTTGTGTCAATAATTCTTTACATACAATGTCGCGCCCTATTGGGGAAGTCCACCGGTAACGCGCAGGGCTTCCGCCAAAATCATCCCCGCCGACATCGCGACATTCAGTGACCGTGCTTCCGGGCGCATCGGAATGCGCAGCCGGGCTCCAGCGGCCTGATGCACTTCTTCGGTGACTCCTGAACCCTCGGAGCCAAACAGCAGAATATCGTCTGATTGATAGTCAAAGCCATAGGCAGAAACGGCCCCTCTGGTGGTTGCCAGCACCAAACGCTCCGGTCTGGCGGCGCGAAACGCCTCCCATGTCGCATGGCGCGTCAGATGCGCATTGGCGATGTAATCCATGCCAGCCCGGCGCAATTTTGAATCGCTCCAGACAAAACCGCAGGGTTCTATAACCTCCAAGGGTACCCCAAAGCAGGCGCACAGCCTCAGGATAGCCCCAGCATTCTGAGGAATATCGGGATGAAACAGGGCGACGCGCAACGGCATGACATTTGTTACCTGGACAATAAGACTGTGCTCAATAGGGACTGCATTCGCATGGGCCTGTCAATTGTGACCATGCGACACTTTCAATCCGGGAAACAATACAGTATACGAAGCCATGGCTGGGGGTTCGAGCCAGCAAATTCAAGGTGGAATTCTGAGCATCAGAAATCCATGCTGGTTTGTTGTTGCGGCAGGTTGTCGCAAACAGGCTCGATATTCTTGGCGAAGGTTCTATGGTTGACACTAGGCGTTCGGGAGTTTTCTTGGCGCTCAAAGGCTCTTAAGGGTTTCTAGGGGAATCGAAATGGCGGAAGCAACGCAGCCGGATTCGGATCACGAAGAAGATTCAGGACGGCGGGACTTTTTGAATTATCTGGCGATCGGTGTTGGCGCCGTTGGGGCGGCATCCTTTGCCTGGCCGGTCATCAACAGCATGAACCCATCAAAAGATGTTCTGGCATTGGCCTCGATCGAGGTTGATCTGAGCAAGATTGATGTGGGATCGGCAATTAAGGTTGTGTGGCGCGGCAAGCCCGTCTTTATCCGCCATCGCACCGAAAAAGAAATCGAAGAAGCCAAGGACGTTGATATCAGCACATTGATCGATCCGGAAACGGATGCCGCGCGCGTCAAGGAAGCGCAGTGGCTGATCGTTGTTGGTGTTTGCACGCATTTGGGCTGTATCCCGCTGGGCACCGCAGATGGTGAGCCGCGCGGTGATTTTGATGGCTGGTTCTGCCCATGCCACGGATCGCATTATGACTCGTCGGGTCGTATTCGCAAAGGTCCGGCACCGAAGAACCTAGTCGTCCCGACATATACATTCCTGACCGATTCCACTGTGAAAATCGGGTAACGGAGGCTTCTGAAATGAGCAATCATCCTGCCCCTAATTTCAAGAACCCGGTGATCCGGTGGGTCGATTCCCGCCTTCCCGTGTTTTCTTATGTACATGCCGAATATGGCGTGTTCCCGATGCCGAAAAACCTGAACTATTTCTGGAATTTCGGTGCGCTTGCCATGGTCGTTCTGATGGTGATGATCCTGACCGGGATCATGTTGGCCATGCAGTATACGCCCAATGTTGATCTGGCGTTTAATTCCGTTGAACGCATTATGCGCGACGTGAACAGCGGCTGGCTGTTGCGCTATATCCACATGAACGGGGCGTCGATGTTCTTCATCGTCGTCTATATCCACATTTTCCGCGGGATGTATTACGGTTCTTATAAGAATCCGCGGGAATTGCTGTGGATCCTGGGCGTTGTGATCCTGGTTTTAATGATGGCCACTGCCTTCATGGGCTACGTGCTTCCTTGGGGCCAGATGAGCTTCTGGGGTGCCACGGTTATTACCAACCTGTTTTCCGCTTTCCCCTTGATTGGTGAATCAATCGTGCAATGGCTGTGGGGTGGCTTCTCTGTGGATAATCCCACACTGAACCGTTTCTTCGCGCTGCACTATCTGCTGCCCTTCATCATCATTGCCGTGGTTGCGCTGCACGTCGTTGCGCTGCACATCGTAAAATCGAACAATCCTGATGGGATCGATGTTCGTGGCTCTCAGGATACGGTGCCGTTCCATCCGTATTTCACTGCGAAGGATTCGCTGGGTCTGGCAGTTTTCTTGCTGATCTTTGCCTTCTTCGTGTTCTTTGCGCCGAACTATATGGGCCACCCCGACAATTATATCGTTGCGGACCCGTTGGTGACGCCACCGCATATCGTGCCGGAATGGTACTTCCTGCCTTATTACGCCATCCTGCGGTCCTTCGTGGACGGCTGGTGGATCTATGAGATCTTCTTTGGCTGGTGGGCTGCTGCGAAACTGGCCGGTGTGTTGGCCATGTTCGGGTCGCTGATTATCGTTGCTGTTTTGCCTTGGTTGGATACCTCCAAGGTGCGCAGCTGCCGTTATCGGCCGATTTATAAATGGGCTGTCATTCTGTTCCTGATCGATTTCATCATCCTGGGCTGGGTTGGCGGTAAGCCAGCAGAAGAGCCCTATGTGACGATCGCTCAGGGCGCGACAATGTACTACTTCTTCCACTTCCTGATCCTCACACCGTTGATCGGATGGATTGAACGCCCGAAGCCGCTGCCTGCCAGCATCTCTGAGCCTGTTCTGAAAGCCGGAAGCGGTGCCCAGTTTGCAGGTGCCTCTGCCGCGAAGATGGAGAAGTCCTGATGCGTAAATTCGGATTATCACTTGCTGCCGTAACGTTGCTGACACTGGGTGTCAGCAACCAGGCATCGGCCGCAACCGCAGCTCATCCGCCAACAACGGATTACAGCGTCACCGGCTTCTTCGGATCATTTGATCGGGCGGAATTGCAACGGGGCCTGCAGGTCTACACGCAAGTATGTGCAGCCTGTCACAGCCTTGAT
>JARGPE010000121.1 GCA_029212835.1 Alphaproteobacteria bacterium
GGCAGTGCGTTAGGAAATTAATGATGACAACGGGCATTGCACAATTGCGCCGGGTTGCGTTGGGCGTTGCCGGGTTGATTGTCTTCCTGCTGCTTTGGAAAGCGTCCGAAAGCTTCGAATGGGTGCGCCGTGGCACCATGCCCGACCCTTGGGCGGTGCCGGCGGCTGCCTTGGATGAATGGCGATCTGGACGTTTCCTGCCTGCAATCAGTTCCAGCATGGTGCATTATGTATGGGGATTGGGCCTGGGCAGTATCCTGGGTTTCATCGTTGGTGCGCTGGCAGCGACCATCCGGATCTTCGATGATTTTCAGCGTTATTTGGCCCGTGTTCTGCGGCCAATCCCCCCTTTGGCCTGGGTTGTTTTTGCGATTGCCTGGTTTCAGGTCAGTCATGCTGGCGCGGCTTTTGTCATTGCGATTGGTGTGTTCTGGGTGAACTATTTTGCGACCTATACGGCTGTCCAGAATGTTGACCCACGCTATTACGAACTCGCAAAGGCCTTCGGTCAGGGCGGATATATGGCCCGCATGATGAAGGTGACGCTGCCAGGATCTCTTCCCGGTGTCATGGGCGGATTGCGCACCAGCGTTGGCCAGGCCTGGATGACCTTGATCGCAGCGGAATTGTTGGGGGTTCCAGGGCTTGGGCAGGAAATGAATTCTGCCGCTGGTGTTGGTGCCTATGAGGCAGTGGTGGTTTATATGTTGGCGATTTCTGCTGTTTATGCCCTCAGTGATATGGTTTTTGGAGTGGTCGAGACACGGTTGCTAAGGTGGCGACCATGAGCAGCGCCCCGGTGGTCACACTCAGCAATCTCAGTTTTACGTATCCCGGCGCGTCCTCTCCGGTCTTTAAGGATTTCTCCCTGTCGGTCGGGGCCAGTGAATTTGTCGCCATCGTTGGGGGCTCTGGCGTTGGTAAGTCAACAATACTGCGCATCGCTTCTGGTCTTATTAAGCCACATTCCGGCACGGTTGATATTGCTGTTAAGAAGGAACCCTCCCGCCGTCGCCGTGCCCTGGTGTTTCAGGATGGGCGTTTGATGCCGTGGCGGACCGTTGCGCAGAATATCGCCCTGGGTCTGGAAGGTCTGGAATTGCCCGCCTCGGAAAAGGAACGCCGTGTAGAAGACGTACTGTCACTGGTAAATTTGTCTGACAAGGCAGATCGCTGGCCTCATCAATTATCAGGTGGGCAGGTTCAGCGCATCGGGATTGCACGCGCCCTGGCCGTGAAGCCCGATATTCTGCTGATGGACGAGCCCTTTAGTGCGGTCGACGCCATGACCCGCCGGCATTTGCAAACCGAATTGGTACGGATTTGGCAAAAGAGCGGCACGGCCATCATCTTTGTCACCCATGATATCGACGAGGCGGCCTTCCTGGCCGACCGTATCATTGTGATGGGCGACAGCCCGGCCCGTATAGTCAATGAAACAATCGTGCCCGTGGACCGCGATTTACGTCGCGATTCTCAGGATCTCAGCCGCTATGCGGAGGGGGTCGCAGGGGCGTTGGATTTCCAGATATGATGAAACTGATCGTCCATGCCCCAACGCCCGATGCCCTGGTCCGGGCCCGGCGCAATGTTATAAATCTTCTGCGTGCCAATCCGCAGGCGCAGGTGGAATTGGTTCTCAATGGCAAGGCAGTGCCTGAAGCCCTGGCAACGCCCGATCCAGAGACGGATTCCTATCTTGTATTGTGTCAGAACAGCTTATCGGCAGCCAATCTGGTCGCACCGACAGGATTTCGCACGGAGGCAGCGGCGATTGAGTATATCGCGCGGCGGCAGATGGAAGGCTGGGCTTACTTTCGTGCATAATTCTTTGCCGATAGGTCTTGCCCTGTGACGCCGGGTCGCGCTTTCCCGATAGGGTAGATCGGGGTAGATATATCGACATGAGCACAAGCACCGCCCCAACACAGCCATATTCTGGCATGTCCGATCAGACCAAGGCCCGCCCGCGCGCGCTGGGGCTCTGGCTCGTCGCCGTCGCTTTCATGATCTTTGCCATGATGATTATCGGCGCGATCACGAGGTTGACCGAATCCGGCCTCAGCATGGTGGAGTGGCGACCCTTGATGGGCTTTCTGCCCCCAATATCCACGGCAGAATGGGAACGTGTCTTCGCGCTGTATAAGCAGACATCGCAATATGCCCTAATGAATCAGGGAATGTCGCTGGATGCGTTTCAGCACATCTTTTTCTGGGAATGGTTCCACAGGCTTTGGGGCCGGGTTATCGGCTTGGTTTTTGCCGTGCCGTTTTTCTATTTCCTGATCCGGGGACAGATTCCCAAAGGCTATAAAGGGCATTTCTGGGCGCTTCTGTTCTTAGGTGGCCTTCAGGGCGTGATTGGCATGTGGATGGTGAAAAGTGGCTTTGTGGACCGGGTTGAGGTCAGCCAATATCGCTTGGCCATGCATCTGGGCATCGCATTTTTTATTCTCGGGTATACAGTTTGGCTGGCGCTGGGTCTGTTGTTCCCAATTGAGGCAGATCGCAAGCCGGTGCCGCGACCATTCCGGCGGTTGGGTGCCTGGGCGCATGGTGTTATTTTTATCACCATCCTGTCGGGCGCGCTGGTAGCGGGTTTGAATGCGGGGTTTATCTATAACGAATGGCCCTTGATGGGGGGGCAGTTCATTCCAGATGGCTATTGGGATGAAACGCTGGGGCTGGCTAGTTTGTTTGAAATTATGGAAGCGGTGCAGTTCAACCATCGCACCCTGGCCTATATTACGCTGGCAACGGTGTTCGGATTGTTTTTGTGGTCCCGTCGCTTGTCCCTGCCGGGCCGGACCAAGGCGGCCATTCACGCATTGTTTGGGATGGTCTGTGTACAGGTCTGTCTGGGAATTGCGACGCTGTTGAGTATCGTTTGGCTGCCGCTGGCCGTGATGCATCAGGCCGGGGCGGCGATTACCTTCTGCTTGGCCTTATGGTGCCTGAAAGAATTACGCGGCGGCAAGGTCACCCCCACCGCCGCGCAAAAATCATAGTCGGGTCGTCTTAGAATTCGCGACCGATCAGTCGGTCAACGGACAGGTAGCCACCGCCCCGGACAGCCAGGATCAGGGCTGCGACAAACCAGAACAACGGATATTCATAGCCACCATTCGTCCACATGAAGCCATTTGCCATATGGAACAGCACGGCCTGTCCCATGAAGATCGCAACTGCAACAGCAGCGGGGCGTGTCAGCAGACCCAGGACCAGCAACAAGCCACCGAAGAACTCGACACAGCCAACCAGCAGAGCCAATTCATAACCCGGCGTGAAGCCGACGCTCTCAAAAAACTGACCAGTGCCTTCCAGCGCGCCTGGGGTAAACAGCTTGCCATAACCATGCGGCATCAACAGTGCGCCGGTGATGATGCGAAACAGCGGGTCTGTATACGGCATTAGGGCCGTGGTGATGGATTTAGTGAATGGAAGTATCGGTTTGGGTTCGTTCATGATGTCAGCCATTGGAGTTAGTCCCTTCAGTGATCATTGATCGTGTTTCCGGGCCCCATTGGCCCATGCGATGGAGGAGATATACTGCGAAAGACAAAGGAAACAAAGGGGGCAAATTGAAAAGTATTGTTTCCAAATAAGTTCTAATATGAAGCTTTAGGCTCTTATCACCTCTTGTTATAGCAAATTCAGCAATTCATTTGTACACGAACGAATTGACCGCATCACAGACTGCTGTCAGGCTGATTTCCTGGATGGGTCCGCGTTGAGGGAAGGCCAAGGAAAGAATGACAAAGATTGTCGGTTGCGACGTTGGGGGAACCTTTACCGATCTGATCTATTTGGATGAGGCAACCGGGCGCGCCCATATTGCCAAGGTCCCGACCACGGTTGCCAATCAATCCCAAGGGGTTCTGGCGGCTCTGGATGCTGCGGGCGTTGAAATCGCCACGCTGGACAGTCTGGTGCACGGCACAACAGCGACCACCAATGCCCTGCTAGAGCGGAAACTGGCTAAGACCGGGCTGATCACGACGGCAGGGTTCAGGGATATTCTGGAACTTGGGCGCCGCACGCGGCCCAGCGCCTATGGCCTGACGGGTAGCTTCACGCCCTTGATCCCGCGTGATTTACGGATGGAAGTGCCGGAACGCATGGATGTGGATGGCAATGTTGTCATCCCGCTGGACGAGGCGGCAGTGAAACAGGCGGCGGAGGCATTGGTTGCCCAGGGCTGTGAATCCTTGCTGATCCATTTTCTGCATTCTTATACAGACCCAACCCATGAGCGGCGGGCAAAGGAAATTGCCTTATCGGTCTGGCCCAATGCCTATGTCACGGCGGGGCACGAGATATTGTCTGAGTTTCGCGAATATGAGCGCGGCGTGACCGCAGCGGTGAATGCCGCCGTCCAACCGATCCTGGAGCGGTACTTGGCCCGTCTGATAAAGGGACTTGCAGAGCGTGGCTATAAAAAGGACCTGCTGGTAATGCAGGGCAATGGCGGCACGGTCTCGGCAGAGGCAATTTCCAAATTGGCGGTCAATACCGTGATGTCCGGTCCTGCCTCAGGTGTCATGGCCGCGGCGCGCACCGGCAGTGTATCAGGGCGGGACAATCTGATCACTTTTGATATGGGCGGAACTTCTTGCGATGTCGGCTTGATCAAGGATGGCACACCCCAGGTCTCCAGCGAACTGGAAATCGAATATGCGATGCCGGTGCATGTGCCCATGGTGGATGTTCACACAATCGGCGCAGGCGGTGGCTCAATCGCACGCATTGATGCCGGTGGCATGTTACAGGTCGGGCCGGAAAGTGCGGGCGCACAGCCAGGTCCGATATGCTATGGCAGGGGCGGGATTGAACCGACAATCACCGATGCTAATCTGGTGCTGGGTCGTTTGAATCCCGCGCGCCTGCTGGCGGTCGAAGGAGCCCCCGATATCTCTGCAATCCAGGCGCGGATCGGCGATGTGATTGGGGCACCACTGGGCCTGTCCTGGGAGGCTGCGGCGGCCGCGATCCTGCGCATTGCCAATGACCGTATGGCGGGCGCGGTGCGTATGGTCTCCCTCAGCCGAGGGCATGATCCGCGCGATTTCTCGCTTTTCGCCTTTGGCGGGGCCGGACCATTGCATGCCGGTGCCATTGCGCGGGAATTAGGGGTGCCAACGCTGCTAATCCCGGCTCGACCGGGCATTACCAATGCACTGGGCTGCGCCGTGGCTGATTTGCGCCATGACTTTGTCAATACGATCAACAAGCCCATGGCCAGTGTCGATATGGATCTGGTGCGCGCGACCTTTGATGCACAGATCGCAGAAGGGCGCGCCCGCCTTGACCGCGATGGTGGCGGTACGGGCGAGGTCCGGGTGATCCATAGTGCCGATATGCAATTCATTGGGCAAAGCCATCTTTTGTCGGTGCCGATTAGCGACCCCTCTATTTCCAGGGAAGATTTGCAGGCCGCCTTTGAGGCTGTCTATTGGGCACGGTTTGAGGTCGCGTTGCCGGAAATCAAGGCCAATCTGGTCAATCTGAACACAGCGGTGATTGGCATCCGGCCACAGGTGGATTTGCGACTGTTGCTGGATCCAGCGCCATCGGATGCTCAACTGGAAACCCGCCCGGTATGGTTCGAGGAAACCGGCTGGACCGACACCCCGATCCTGCAGCGGTCCACGCTGACACCGGGACTGTTGCTGCAAGGCCCCGCCATTGTCGAACAGATGGATACGACGACCGTTTTGGCCCCAGGCATGCGCGTTGAAGTCGATGAGATTGGTAACATGATTGTCCATGTCGGAACCGGAGGGGTATCAGCATGACGACAGAACTTGATCCCGTCACGCTGGGTGTGATCCAGAACGGGCTACAACAGGTCTGTAACGAGATGGACCTGGCGTTTTGCCGGGCGGCCTTTTCGCCCGTGATCGCGGAAGCGATGGATCGATCCGATGGGATATATGCCGCAGAGGATGGTGCCCTGATCGCTCAGGGGGATCTGGGCCTGCCCGTCTTTGTCGGTACGATGCAATATGGTACCCAAGCGGTTATTCAGCGGGTCACAAACCCACAGCCTGACGATGTGATCATTTGCAACGACCCCTATCTGGGCGGCACGCATTTGATGGATGTGCGCTTCTATCGGCCATTCTTTTATCAGGGGGAATTGTTCTGCTGGTTGGCCAATACTGGCCATTGGCCGGATACCGGCGGGATGGTGCCCGGTGGCTTTTCCGCCCGCGCGACAGAGGTGGAGCAGGAAGGCCTGCGTATCCCGCCGGTGAAGTTGTTCAAGCAGGGGGTGCTGGACCCGGAAATCCTGGCGATTATTCAATCTAATATCCGTATTGCCGATCAACGGATCGGCGACATCCAGGCCCAGGCGGCGGCGTTGAAGATCGGGGACAAGCGTTTGACCGCTCTACTGGATCGCTATGGCCACGACACTGTCGCACAAGCAATAGCCGAACTGCGCGCGCGCGCCGAACGCCTGATGCGGGCAACCATCGCGGATGTGCCAGACGGTGTTTATACCGGAGAGGCCTTTGTTGATTCTGATGGCGTCGTAGATGAGCCGCTAAAGATTGCCATGCAGGTCACGGTCAAGGGGGACGAGATGACCTTCGACATGACGGGGTCCTCACCGCCCTGTCGGGGTCCGATGAACAGCGTCATCGCAACCACGCGATCGTCGATCTATCTGGCGATCAAGCATGTATTTCCAGATGTGCCGCTGAATGCCGGAACCTATGCGCCGTTGAAGATCATCGATCCAAAAGGGACCTTTCTGTATGCTGAATATCCGCGCCCTGTTTCCGGCTGCGCGGCGGAGGTTTCCCAACGCATTGCAGAGGCGGTGTTTGCTGCCCTGACCAAGGCGATCCCGGATCGATTGTTCGCCGCGCCCGCCGGATCCAGCGGGAATTTCGCCCTGGGGGGCTATGACCCTGACAAACAGCGATCCTATGTGATGTATGTGATTTCTGGCGGCGGCTATGGTGGCCATGCGGGCGGCGATGGACTGACCAATGGATGCTCCACTATCGGGATTTCAAAATCCCAACCAATCGAAGTGCTGGAGCAATATTATCCGGTCTTGTTTGAACGCTATGCCTTGGCCGAAGGGTCTGGCGGCGCGGGTCAGCATCGCGGTGGATTTGGTATCAACTATCGCGTACGCGTACGCCGGGGGGAGGCGCGGGCATCCATGGTTATGGACCATGGGCGTACAGGGCCTCAAGGTGCCTTGAATGGAGCAGAAGGGGGCGCCAATACAGTGCGCTTCGAGTTTAAGGATGGCAGCACCCATACGCCAGTTCACCTGTCCAAGGAACAGGATATCACCGTGTTACCCGGTGATGTGATCGATGTCTGCACGCCCGGTGGCGGTGGGTATGGTAATCCTGCAAACCGGGACCCGAAGAAGGTGCAGGATGATATCCGCAAAGGCTATTACGGTGCGGATGAGTCGGCGCATTTATTCCCGGTTACGGTTTCTGAATAAAGCCCTTAATTTCTTCCAGGATCGGGGCCTTGCTGCGCAGAAGTGTGCTGAGCGCCAGAACTGTGTCGGCATGACTCAGGCCCGGATAGAAATGCGTCTCTACCGGTCTATTGGCTTTCTCTAGTGCGATGGCCAGGGCGCGGGTATTCTTAGGCAGAACTGTCGTATCTGCTTCGCCATGGAACAACAGTACCGGGGGTGTTTTTGCATCCACGAAGTTTAAGGGGGACACATCGGGATTGTCGAATGAACCGGCAAAGGCATCCCGTGTTACGGCATATTTTTGGGGATCAAAGTCATAAGGGCCGGAAATGCCAATCAATCCGGCAATATGGTTGGGATCTGCACCTGCCTCTTTCAGATATTTTGTATCCAGGCCTAATAGCAGCGCGTTATAAGCACCGGCGGAATGGCCTGCTAGATACATGCGGTTCGGATCGCCGCCATAATGGTCGATTTCGTGCATAGTCCAGGCGGTTGCCGCAGCGTTATCCCTAATGAAATCCGGAAACAGGACATCCGGGACAAGCCGGTAATCGGCGACCACGACGACGGCTCCCAGCGCAGACAGCGCGCGCCCGGCAAATTCATAACGTGACCGCTGTCCCGTTTTCCAGGACCCGCCATAGAAGAAGACGATGGTTGGTAGCTTCGCCCCCTGCGCGATATCTATGGGAGCATAGATATCCAGCTTTTGCCTAGGATCATCTCCATAGCTGATATCCTGGGCAACCTGTTCGCTGCCCTGATCAAAGGGAACAACGGCATTAAAAAAGCCCAGCGGGGAGCAACCCGTCAGGGATATTAGGGCGATAAAGGCCCCAACTACTCTTTTTTCTATGGAAAAGGTCACGCGGTATTTTCCTTGGTCGGAACTATTTCATCTTTATGTACGTATCAGCAGCCTGATTGGATGACCCTATCTGGACGAAAGCGTACGCCTGACTGCATCCTGCCAGCCAGCCCGTTTGGCTTTGCGTGTCTGGCTGTCCATATCGGGGGTGAAGCGCTGGTCCAAACGCCAGGCGGCGGCAAACCCCTCCTGATCGGGCCAGACGCCCGCCTGTCGGCCAGCCAGCCATGCGGCGCCCAGGGCAGTGGTTTCCAGAACCTGCGGGCGATCCACAGGTGCGTTCAGCAGGTCAGAGAGTTGCTGCATCGCAAGGTCACTGGCCGTCATGCCACCATCGACCCGCAGAACCGTCTCTGCTGATGCAGATTGGGGCCAGTCCTTATGCATGGCGTCCAACAGATCGGCGGTCTGATGGGCAACGGATTCCAGGACGGCCCAGGCCAGTTCTGCTGCGCCGGTCGCCCGTGTTAATCCAAAGATGGCACCCTGCGCCTCTGCATCCCAATGGGGCGCGCCAAGACCGGTAAAGGCAGGCACCAGATAGATTGATTGCGCGGGGTCGGCTTGTAACGCCAGAGCATTCACATCCTTCGACTCCTTAATTAACCTCAGGCCGTCCCGCAGCCACTGCACCGCCGCCCCGGCGACAAAAATTGATCCTTCCAGGGCATAGGTCGGTTTCCCATCCAATCGATAGGCCAGCGTGGTCAGCAGGCGGTTGTGTGACTGGCTGGCGGTTTCCCCGGTGTTCAACAGCGCAAAACAGCCGGTGCCATAGGTGGATTTCATCGTGCCGGGCTGGAAACAGGCCTGGCCGATTGTGGCGGCATGCTGATCGCCCGCAACGCCGCGGATCGGGACGGCAGACCCAAGGATTGCCGCGTCCATTTCGCCATATTCTGCAGCGCAATCCAGAACTTGGGGCAACAGGGCGCGGGGTATCTTGAACAGGCGCAACAGCTCATCGTCCCAGTCTTGCCTGTGGATGTTAAACAGCATCGTGCGCGCCGCATTGGTCGCATCGGTCGCATGGACCCGGCCACCGGTCAGGGTCCAGATCAGCCAACTGTCCACGGTACCGAAGGCCAGCGTCCCGGCCTCCGCCGCTGCCCGAGCGCCCTCCACATGATCCAACAGCCAGGAGATTTTTGTGGCGGAGAAATAGGGATCCAGCAGTAGGCCTGTTTTGGCTGTTACCTCGGGTTCTGCACCAGCATGCCGCAAGTCGGTGCACAGATCGGCCGTTCGGCGATCCTGCCAAACGATTGCGCGGTGGATCGGTTTGCCGGTTGTCCGGTCCCACACGAGGGTGGTTTCACGCTGATTGGTAATCCCTAAGCCCGCCAGATCCTGGGCTGTCAAACCGGCTTGTGCCAGAGCCGTCTTCATCGTCGCAATAGCGCTGGTGACCAGGTCTTCCGGCGCATGCTCGACCAGACCGGGGGATGGGAAATGCTGGGGGAATTCCTGCTGGCCACTGCCCAGAATGTGATAGTCAGCATCAAAGATCAGCGCGCGGGTGGAGGTCGTTCCTTGATCCAGGGCCATGATCTTTGACATCAGCGGTGGTCCTTCATCCATTCATCCAGCGCCTGGGTCTGATCTGGGGTAAAGTGTAGCCCCAGCTTGGTGCGCCGCCACAGAACATCTTCGGCACAAAAGGCCCATTCACGCGTCATCAAATGGTGCAATTCGGCTTCATAGAGATCTGCCCCAAAACAAGGGCCCAGATCGTCGAGTGTCTTTGCGTCGCCCAAGATATCCCGGGTCGCGGTGCCATAGTGGCGGATCAGACGCTGGATCAGGCGGTCGGGAAGTTGTGGATGGGCCGACTGAATATCTGCGGCAAGAGCCGATGCGCTCTGAACCGGGTAATCACCACCGGGCAGTTTGGCGTCCTTGGTCCAGGCCGGACCCTTCGTGCCCAAACGTGCCTCAATCTTCTGCAGCATGCTTTCGGCTAGGCGGCGATAGGTGGTGATCTTGCCGCCAAAGATGTTCAGTAAGGGGGCTTCGTCTGGCCCACCCTCATCGCGCAGGACATAATCGCGGGTCGCTTCCTGCGCGGCGCTGGCCCCATCATCGAAGAGAGGGCGCACGCCGGAATAGGTCCAGACGATATCATCGCGCGTGATCGGGCGTTTGAAATAGGCCCCGGCACCCGCCAGCAGATAGTCGGTTTCTTCGTCCGAAATACCAAAATGATCCAGATCGCCGGTAAAGTCGCGGTCGGTGGTGCCGATCAGGGTGAAATCCTGTTCATAAGGAATGGCAAAGAAAATCCGCTGATCGGTGTTCTGGAAAATGTAACAACGATCATGATCATAGAGTTTACGCACCACGATATGGCTGCCCTGGACCAGACGGACATGGTGGGCCTTGTTATCGCCCATGGCTGAACGCAGCAGATGGTCGACCCAGGGTCCTGCCGCATTGACCACGGACCTGGCAGTCACCTCTCGCAGCGTGCCCGTATCGATATCGCACAGGGTGATCTGCCAGAGTTTGCCGTCCCGTTTCAGGGCCTGGCATTCGGTGCGTGTCATAATATCCGCCCCGCGATCAGCGGCATCTCTGGCATTCAGCACGGTCAGGCGTGCATCCTGGACCCAGCAGTCTGAGTATTCGAAACCGGTGACATAGTCGTCTTTCAATGGCAGGCCGGCTGGATCGCGGCGCAGGTCCAGGGATTTTGCCGCGGGCAACAATTTTCGCCCACCCAGATGATCGTATAGAAACAATCCCAATCGCAACAGCCAGGCCGTACGCAATCCACTGTGATGTGGCAGGACGAAGCGTAACGGCCAAATGATATGGGGTGCGTTACGCCACAGGGTTTCCCGCTCCATCAAGGATTCTCGGACCAGTCGGAATTCGTAATGTTCCAGATATCGTAAGCCGCCATGGATCAGCTTTGTCGAGCCGGATGATGTGCCGCTGGCCAGGTCCTTCTTCTCACACAATCCAACGGAATAGCCACGACCTACGGCATCCCGCGCGATGCCACAGCCGTTGATTCCTCCGCCGATGACGAAAACGTCATAGGGTACCGATTCCGCCATACAAAACTCCTTTGACAACTGCCGGGCAGATTATCATTGGTACTGGCCTGTGGCACGCATAAGGTCTTTTGCTACAGGAATAAAGAGGACGTATTGTGACACATGTGGTGGAGACAGAACGCCTGATTCTGCGTCCGTGGCAGAATGGGGAATTTGAGGTGCTGTGCGGTATCATCGGGGATGCCCGCACTATGGCCGCCTGGCCAGCACCACTGACGCAGGCTCAAATGAAAGACTGGTTTGAAAAGGCTCAGGCAGACTGGGAGTCAGAGCGTCTTGGGCGCTGGGCCATTTTGCGGAAAGCGGATGGGTTGATCCTGGGCGACTGTGGTCTCGTCGCAAAACAGATGCAGGGAAGATTCATAACAGATCTGGGCTATATTCTGCATGTTGACCATCACGGCAAAGGCTATGGCCTGGAAGCCGCCCGCGCGGCGTTGGCTTATGGATTAGAACGCGGCCTGACGAACATCGTCTGCCATATGGCACAGGACAACCTGCCGTCGCGCCGCGTCGCGGAACGATTGGGCCTGCGGCACACGGACACCTTCATCCATGACGGCAATCTAGGCAAAACGCATCTGGTCTTTACGCTTTAGGCGCCAACCAGACCCAGTGTGTCGCGGACTTCTTTCAGAATGGGCGCGGAGAGGGCTTTTGCCCGCTCGCCACCCTTGGCCAGGATACGGTCAATTTCTGCCCGATCCTCCAACAGACGGTTCATTTCCGTCGTGATGGGTTCCAGATGTGCGACTGCCGCGTCGGCGAGAATCTGCTTGAAGGCGCCAAATTGGCTGCCCCCGATTTCAGACAAGGCTTGATCAACCGTCTGATGGGTCAGGGCAGCATAAATCGTGACCAAATTCTCTGCTTCCGGTCGTTCTGCAAAGCCCTTCTTGTCCGTTGGCAGGTTATCGGGATCAGTCTTCGCCTTCTTGATTTTCTTGGCGATATCGTCGGCGGTGTCGGTCAGGTTGATGCGCGACATGTCCGACGGATCGGATTTCGACATTTTCTTGGTGCCGTCGCGCAAGGACATGACGCGGGTCGCCTCGCCCAGGATCAAGGGCTCGATGACGGGGACGAAATCCGGCACGCTCCAATCATTGTTGAACTTGATCGCAATATCGCGGGCCAG
>JARGPE010000122.1:0-1697 GCA_029212835.1 Alphaproteobacteria bacterium
AAACAGGGTGTTGTCGGAATCGACATCACCTGGACCTTAGACAATTACGTTCGTGTCTTTAATCCTGACATTCTGAAAATCTTCTGGAAATCTTTAGGCGTTGCCGGTCTGGCGACTATAATCTGCCTGTTCGTTGGTCTGCCGGTGGCACTGGGCATCGTCTATGCTCCAAACCGATATAAGGGCCTGCTGCTGCTGCTGATCATGCTGCCCTTCTGGACGAATTTGCTGATCCGGACCTATGCCTTGATCGCGGTTTTACGGCAGCGGGGCTTCCTGAATTTTACGCTGGAATGGTTTGATGTGCAGATCAGGGGCCTGTTCGACCTGTTTGGATTGGGGGGCCTGGGGGCTGCTGTCTTGGGGGAGCAATTCGTCCCCCTGGAGTTGCTGTACAATGACAAGGCGGTCATTTTGGGGCTGGTCTATGTACACCTGCCCTTCATGATTCTACCCCTCTATGCCGCGCTGGAGCGATTGGACCGATCCTTCCTGGAGGCTAGCCTGGATTTGGGTGCCGGCCACTTGCGCACGATTTGGAATGTGGTCGTCCCCCTGGCACTGCCGGGCATCATTTCGGGTATCATTATCACCTTCATCCCAGCCCTGGGCAGTTTCCTGACACCAGACCTGTTGGGCGGTCCCGACAGTGCGATGATTGCCAATATCATTGAACGACAGTTCAAATCCGCCAATGACTGGCCCTTTGGCTCCGCCCTGTCCTTCCTGTTGATGTATATCACCTTCGGGGCTCTGGCCTTACGGGCAATCCTGGCCCGCAACAGCAAAGATGGGATCTGACGTAATGGCAAAGAAATCTCTCTTTGGGCTAGAACCCGCAGGCCCGCTGGACTATCTACGCAAATGGCCGTTACTGACGATCATGGCACTGACCTTCATATTCCTTTATGTGCCGCTGCTGACCTTGATGGCCTTCAGCTTCAATAACAGCCGACGCAATATCGTCTGGAATGGATTCTCGCTGAAGTATTATGAGAAGCTGTTTCAGAATAATGACCTGATGATCGCCTTTGGCAATTCACTGACGATTGCATTTGTCTCGACCATCATCTCGCTGATCCTGGGGGCGATGGTTGCGATCCTGCTGTGGCGATTCCGGTTTAGTTGCAAGCCGGTCTATGAAGGTGCCATGGCGCTGCCCATCGTCATTCCAGAAATCTGCATGGGCGTTGCGATGCTGGCCTTCTTCGCGCGGATTGGCTGGCCCAACGACCTGCCCTGGCCGCTCAGTCTGGCCAATATCACAATTGCCCATATCAGCTTCACCTTCCCCTTCGTCGCCGTCATCGTGCGCGCCCGCCTCGCTGGCTTTAACATGGAAGAAGAAGAAGCCGCCCGTGATCTAGGCGCCGGAGATTGGCAGGTCTATCGCGATGTCATTATCCCCCATATGAAGCCGGGATTGGTCGCAGGGGCCTTGCTGGCCTTCACCCTGTCGCTGGACGACTTTGTCATCACCTTCTTCACTTCAGGACCGGAGACGGTGACCTTCCCGGTGAAGGTCTATTCCATGGTGCGCTTCTCTGTGACGCCAGAGGTTAATGCCGCGTCTACCGTGTTGATCGTGATCACTGTGCTTTTGACGGCAACGGCCATGTGGCTGCAGAATAAAGGGGCCAATAAAAAATGACCGATACCAGAAAAACAATCATCGGGATTAACGGCATCACCAAACG
>JARGPE010000122.1:1707-6311 GCA_029212835.1 Alphaproteobacteria bacterium
TTTGGTGCCGATATTGTCGCGGTCGATAATGTTTCCATCGACATCAAGGAAGGCGAATTCTTCGCGCTATTGGGTCCCAGCGGCTGTGGTAAGACCACCCTGCTGCGCATGATCGCAGGCTTTGAGATGCCGACCGAAGGCCAGCTGCTGGTCGATGGACAGGATATGGAGGGCGTGTCGCCCAATAAGCGCCCAGTCAATATGGTGTTCCAATCCTATGCCGTATTCCCGCATATGTCGGTGGCAGATAACGTTGCCTATGGCCTGAAAATGGAAGGCGTTGCCTCGAAAGAAATCAGCGGCCGGGTCGAAGAGGCCCTGGGCCTTGTGCAATTGCCCGGTTATGGCACCCGCATGCCAGACCAACTGTCTGGCGGTCAGCGCCAGCGTGTCGCCCTGGCCCGTGCCCTGGTGAAGCGTCCCAAGGTGCTGTTACTGGATGAGCCACTATCCGCCCTGGATGCAAAGCTGCGTGAAGCCATGCAGTTGGAATTACGCAATCTGCAGGCCAGCGTTGGCATCACCTTTGTTATGGTAACGCACGACCAGGATGAGGCCCTGAGCATGGCTGATCGGGTCGCCGTGATGCAGGCGGGCCGCGTTCGGCAGTTGGCACCACCACGGGACTTGTATGAATACCCGACAAGCCGTTTCGTGGCGGATTTTATCGGCAAGATGAACCTGTTTCAGGCCCAGGTGAAATCCTGTGGCGGAGGGGAAGTATCGGTCTCCGTTGAGGGGATCGGCGATCTGCGCCTGCCCCATGAGGGAGAGGCCAGCGGGGAAATCGGCATTGCCGTGCGCCCGGAAAAAACCACAGTCAGCCCGGATCGACCTGCCGATACGGATTGTGTCGCCCTGGAAGGCACCGTATTACAGGTTGCGTATCACGGCGACGAGAACCATGTCCATGTGAAGACAGATGGAGGATTGACCCTGTCGGTCACCCTTCCCAACCACGAACGGACCCTAGTCGCCCCGGCAAAACCCGGCGACCGGCGCTGGATCAGCTGGCGTCAAAAAGACACGCTGGTTCTGGCAGATTGATGGCGTAACACAATGAGTAAAGCCTTCACGAAGGAATCCGAGTCCGACGACGACGAGGACCTGCCCGATGACGCCCCGTCTCTACCGCTGGGGGCGAAGAATTATATGACTCCGGCGGGCCATAAACGGCTGCAGGCGGAACAGCGCCAATTGATCCGGGATGAGCGCCCAAAGATTGTTGAAATCGTCTCCTGGGCGGCCAGCAATGGGGATCGGTCCGAGAATGGCGATTATCTATATGGCAAAAAACGGCTGCGGGAAATCGACCGCCGCCTGCGCTTCCTCAGCAAACGTCTGGAAATCGCAGAAGTCGTCGATCAGCGCCTTCAGACAAATCGCGACCAGGTCTTCTTTGGTGCCACAGTCACCTATATCAACGAACGCGAAGAAGAACACACAGTCCGCATCGTCGGTGTCGACGAAGCGCGTCTGGAACTGGGCGAAATCAGCTGGATATCCCCCGTCGCCCGCGCGCTTCTAAAAGCCACGGAAGGCGATGTGGTAAAGGTGCAGACGCCCACCGGTATAGATGAATTAGAAGTCGTGAAAATCGCCTATCTGGGCGACGAAGACTAACTGGTCTGCCAAGTCACGCTGCGATCTTAGAGCAAATCCAGAGCAAACGAAATCGTTTGCAACGACGTATTTGCTGAAAAAACAAGTCGCAAGAGTATCTTATGTGAGCTCATGCGAGCGCATGATGCTCTAGACATTACCCCATAAAATCCACCAGAGCGTCCCGCACCTTTTCTGGCACGCGCACTGTGGCTCGTGTTTTTCGATCCACATAGACATGCACAAAATGCCCGATCGCGGCAGGGCTCTCTTCCTGATCCCGGAACAAGGCAATGTGATAGGTGACGGATGAATTACCCAATTTTACGATCCGCATGCCCGCATGGACGATCTGAGGGAAGGAGATTTCCTTCATGAACTGGCATTTGCTTTCAACCACGAGCCCAATGACAGGTGTATTGACGACGTCCAACCCTGCCTTTCGGATCAGATGCTCGTTCACGACTGTATCGAAATAAGAATAGTATTCGACATTATTCACATGGCCATAGGGGTCCTGATCCATCCAACGGGTTGGGATTGCCAGCAGCTGTGAAAATTCTGAACGGATTGGCAGGCTGTCTGTCATGCCATTTGCACTCGGCCCATTAATGCCATCAGCGCAGAACAACTCTCCGTCGGGGCCTCAACCGTCATCATATGACCAATCGCGGGCAGCACCGTCACTTGAGCATCTGCAACCGCATCAATCAGGGGTTGGGCCGCCTTCAAGGGGGTCATCTTATCACTCTGCCCCAGCAAGAACTGCGTTGGGCAAACCACTTTTGCCGCAGCATCAAGGGCTCCCTTATACTCATTACAGGCCTTCAGGTCGGTGTAGAGAACACCAGGGCCGGTGCGATTAATCAGGGTGACTGCCTGATTGAGCAACCAGACGCCATGGGTCGGATTGCCTCCCCGATGCGCACGGCTGCCATGGCCCCAACTGGCGATGAATTGCGCGGCGGTCAATTCATTGCGCTGTGCCGCCCCCAACAAATCAGGATGCACCGGCATTGCCCCTGCGACACCGCATAGGCCAAGTCCCGCGCAGCCCTTGCCCAATCGCGATGCCGCCTCCAGCGACGTCAAGGCCCCCATGGAATGACCAATAAGAATGGGCGTTTCAACTTTTGCCGCCGCAATAAAATCAATCAGGAACTCGGCCAAGCCAGAAATACTGTCGATCGCCTTCCCGCCTGTGCGCCCATGGGCTGGCAGATCAATGGCCAGAACAGAGGCACCATGATGGGCCAGATATCGGTTCTGTCCGCCCCAGATAGAATGATCCCCCCCGGCCCCATGGACCAGGATGGCTGTCGGCTTGGACGGGTCAAAAAGCGCCCCACCTGTATTGGCGAAAACTGGACCGCGATCCATATCGATAATCATAATGCGTGACCCCTTTATTCCGCAGCGGCGACTTTATAGGCACGCCGCAGGGCTTGTTTCAGATCTGCCAGCAAATCGCTGGGGTCTTCCAGGCCAACCGAAACGCGGATCAAATCATCCCCGATCCCGGCGGCGGCCAATTGTTCCTTCGTCATCTGCTGATGCGTGGTGGACGCTGGATGCAGCACCAAAGATTTTGCATCCCCCACATTGGCCAGATGGCTGAATAATTCCACCGATTCGATAAACCGCGCCCCTGCAGCGCGCCCACCCTTTACGCCAAAGGCCAGCATGCTGCCTGGTCCTTTTGGCAGATATTTCTGCGCAATTTTATAGTCTGGGTGACTTTCAAGGCCAGGATAATTCACCCATTCCACCGCCTCGTGCCCTGCCAGAAATTCCGCCACGATGCGCGCATTCGAGACGTGCTTTTCCATACGCAGCGGCAGGGTTTCTATTCCCTGCAGCAGGTAGAAAGCACTCGACGGGCTCAACACTGCGCCAAAATCCCTGAGACCCTCGGCCCGGGCACGGACAATAAAGCCTGCGGTTCCATATTCCTCCGCAAAGACAATACCGTGATAGGCAGCATAGGGTTCTGTCAGGGTTGGGAATTTCTCCGCTTGAGCAAACCAATCGAACCGTCCAGCATCAACCAGCACGCCGCCCATGGCGATACCATGCCCCCCCAGCCATTTGGTCGCCGAATGCATGATAATATCCGCACCATGATCAATGGCGCGGCACAGATAGGGTGTGTTGAACGTGCCATCAATCATCAAGGGCAAGCCATGGCGATGCGCAACATCGGCCACTGCCTCGATGTCCAGAACCTCCAGGTTTGGATTGCCTAGAATTTCCGCAAAAACCAAACGAGTTTCAGGCCGAATCGCCGCTTCAAATTCCTCCGGCTTGCGTGGGTCCACCAGGGTTGCAGTGATCCCAAACCGGGGTAATGTGTGCAGGAACATATTGATCGACCCGCCATACAGCGATTTCGACGCAACGATATGACCGCCCTGCCCCATCAGGGTGGAAATCGCCAGGAATAGGGCAGCATGACCACTGGCCGTCGCCACAGCCCCAACGCCACCATCCAGCGCGGCAATGCGTTCCTCTAGAACCGCAACAGTCGGATTGGAAATGCGAGAATAGATATGGCCCGGTCGTTCCAGATTGAACAGGGCGGCAGCATGATCCGTATCATCGAACACATAGGATGTGGTCTGATAGATCGGCACCGCCCGCGCGCCTGTCGTAGGGTCTGGCTGTTGCCCTGCATGCAGGCTCAACGTATCGAATTTCAGGAAATCCGGTTTCATCTCCGCCGCGCTCCTCACCGCTATACCATGATGTATCTTGGCGGGCACATTAGAGAGTTCCGCAGAGTGTGAAAAGCATGCGCTGCGGTTCGTTGAAACAGTACAGGACATCATCAAACGCAAAATCATATTAAGGGCAGATACAAAAGAAGGCTGTCGGGTTTCCGACAGCCTTCTTTTGAAATCTTAGCACCCGTGTCGGATTTTTCCGATCTCCCGGCGCCCCCTGTTCAACTTGCCTCACTAAGATATAACGGTAACCGGCCTATTCCATCAGGTCAATAGTCT
>JARGPE010000122.1:6321-9690 GCA_029212835.1 Alphaproteobacteria bacterium
AGGAATCGATTTCTTTAACTTTGCGTCGAAACACGGAGAAAAACAAACGCAAAAAACGGCCGCCCAGTTGGGCGGCCTAGTTGAACAGGGAGCTTAAGAAGCTCGCGGCCCTTGGTGAGGGAGGGGGGGGATCCAAGGGCCGTCGAGAACAAAATTACACCGCAATCCCTAACATACAGTTAACAGAATATGATTTTATTGCTATCCGAGCATAATTTTATGCACACGTCTTCAACGAGCCGTCCAGCCACCGTCAACCGACAGGGAAATCCCGGTGATCTGATCGGCAGAGGGCGAGCACAGGAAGACAAGCACACCACCCAGTTGCTCTGGCGTCACGAAATCCATCGATGGCTGCTTTTCCTCCAGCATATCCGCAGCGGCCTGTTCCACAGTGCAGCCCTTGTCTTTCGCTGTCGCCTCGATCTGACGCTCAACCAATTCCGTGCGCACCCAGCCTGGATTGATCGCATTGCAGGTGATTCCTGATCCCGCTGCTTCCAGTGCGGTCACCTTGGTCAGGCCAACAATCCCGTGTTTCGCCGCGACATAAGCGGATTTAAACGGGCTCGCGACTAGGCCATGGGCCGACGCCGTGTTGACGATTCTCCCCCAACCGGCCTTACGCATATGGGGCAGTGCCGCCTTCGTGGAGTGAAACGCAGAGGTCAAATTGATCGCAATGATCGCATCCCATTTTGCGGTCGGGAAATCCTCGATCTTGCTGACATGCTGAATGCCTGCATTGTTGACCAGAATGTCCAGGCTGCCGAACTTCTTTACGGTCTGTTCAACCGCATCAACTATCTCGTCTTCCTTCATCATATTGGCACCGTGATAGCCGATTTCCTGGCCGGTTTCCTTGGCCAGATCGGCACGGGTCTTCTCAATCTCAGCCGCATCGCCCAATCCGTTGAGCATCACCTTTGCCCCGGACTGCGCCAGCGCCCGCGCCATTGCCAAGCCAATGCCACTGGTGGAGCCGGTCACAAGTGCCACTTTTCCATTCAACATGAGATACGTCCTTTTTCTTGAATATTATCTGTCTGACTCAAGACCTAATCATTCCCGATCAGATAACAAGCAGCAGAAATTCCGAATGTTCGTCCAAATCCCTTAAATCCGCACCACCTGTTTACCGAAATTCTGGGATGTCAGCAGGTTCAGGAAAGCATGAGGCATGGCGTCTATTCCGTCCAGAATATCGGTCTTGAAGGTCAATTTGCCCGCGTTTTCCCATTGGGCCAATTGCTGGCGGGCAGCGTCGAATTTGTCCAGGTGGTCGAAGATTAGGAAACCCTCCATCCGGGCACGGGCAACCAGGATTTTGCGCAGGAACCGCTCGCCCATATCCGGCTGTTCGAACTGACCGGCCAGGCTGATGGTACCACAGATAATGATCCGCGCGTTCAGGGCCAGATTGTTCATTACCGCATCGTGGATCGGCCCCGCCGTATTATCAAAGAAGACATCCACCCCTTTGGGGCAGGCCTGTTTAATTGCGGCGGCCAAGTCATCCTCTGTACGATAGTTGATGCCGGCGTCAAAACCCAGCTTAGCGCACCAGTCTAGCTTTTCCTGACTGCTGGCAACGGCGATGGCGCGCACGCCCCGGATCTTCGCAATCTGGCCGACGACCTGCCCCACCGCGCCGGATGCCGCAGAAACCAGAACCGTCTCACCGGGTTTCACATCCCCGATCAAATCCAGGGCAATCAGGGCGGTCAGCCCCGGCATGCCAAGATAGCTAAGATAAGCATGTTCCGACCCCAAAGACGGATCAACGCGGGTCAAGCCATCGCCAGGGACGACGGCATATTCCCGCCAACCGAATTTGATGGTTTCGAACAGATCGCCGGGCTTCCAATCGGGGTGATTGCTTTCCACCACTTCGGCAACGGCGGCGCCATGCATTGCCTCCCCAATGGCGACACCCCCTGCGTAATTCGCCTGGGCAGAAATACGTCCGCGCATATAGGGGTCTACTGACAGCCAGCGCGCCTTGCCCAAAACCTCACCCTCTGCAGGCTTGGGAACATCGAATGTTTCCATCCGGAACGTGTCCAGCGTTGGCATACCCTCTGGATGATGATCCAAAACCCAGGTCTTGTTGCGGCCCGTCATGAAACCTCACTCTCAAAAATCAGGATTTAAAGAAACTCTCAGCCGCGCCGCGTGCTGACTTCTTCGCATCAATTTTTTCCTGGACGCGCGCGATTTCCGCTTCTAATTCAGCGATGTAATCCCCCAAAAACTCAATACTCATCATATCCAGGTCCAGGGGTTGGATGCCTTTGGGCTTTGGTTTCTCTTCTTCATCAAACATCTGTACAGGCTCCCTTGCAGCGTCTTACGACGACTGTCAGTATTGCGGTCACAAGCGCCCACAGCAACCCCCCGAAAGGAGTTCTAATGTCCCTTCCCGCCCATATGCAGGCCATCGAAATCACCACCCATGGCGGTCCAGAGGTTCTGAAATTGGCGGAGGTCGAAACGCCAAAACCACGCGCCGGAGAAGTTCTGGTGCGCGTCCATGCGGCAGGCGTAAACCGTCCAGATGTGTCCCAGCGGGCGGGCGCGTACCCGCCCCCGCCCGGTGCGTCCCCTCTGCCCGGCCTGGAAATCGCGGGCGAGATTGTCGCCCTGGGAGAAGGTGTTACGGCCTGGAGCCTGGGCGATAAGGTCTGTGCCCTGACACCCGGTGGCGGCTATGCACACTATTGCCGCGTGCCCGCCGGGCACTGTCTGCGTCTGCCCCAGGGATATGACATGATCCGCGCCGCAGCGCTGCCAGAGACATTCTTTACTGTTTACTACAATGTTTTCATGCGCGCCAAACTGACCGCTGGTGAACGCCTGTTAGTCCACGGCGGGTCCAGTGGCATCGGCACCACCGCCATTCAATTGGCCAAGGCCTATGGTGCCCATGTTGCGATCACCGCTGGCAGTAATGAGAAATGCCAGACCTGTTTGGAACTGGGCGCCGATCTGGCCATCAACTACAAAGAAGGCGATTGGGCAGAACAGGCCGCCGCCTGGACCAAGGACATGGCGGGCGGTCCGGGACTGGACGTCATTTTGGATATGGTAGGCGGTTCTTACATCAATCCCGGTCTGAAACTGCTGCGTCGGGATGGGCGATACAATTTCATCGCCTTCCTGAAAGGGCCGAAGGCGGAGATCGATTTTTCAAAAATCCTGATAAACCGTTTGACCGTTCTGGGGGCGACCTTACGCCCACAAACGATTGCCGAGAAGACCGCCATTGCTGAAAACCTGGCACGGGACGTCTGGCCCCTGCTCGATTCCGGCAAGGTTGCGCCGGTCATCCATAAAACTTTCCCTTTGAAAGACGCCGCCGAGGCTCAC
>JARGPE010000122.1:9700-12318 GCA_029212835.1 Alphaproteobacteria bacterium
GATGGAAACATCCAGCCATATCGGCAAGATCATGATGGAATTGGCCTAACACCCCAATTAAGTGTGAATTTCAGAACGATTGTTCCAGAATTTCTGATATTCCCAAAGCGATGATCCTGCCCCATAGTTCGGGTTGTCGCTTTGGGAAACGCTATCATGCAGAATGCCCTCTCTGATATTATTGATCTGGATCGCTATCCGCTTCACGTGGCAAGCAGTGACGCCTATCGCACGCTGTGTCTGGAAAAACAGCGTGACTGGCAGCAACGGGGGGCATTTTCCCTGCCCGGATTGATCCAAGGGGATCAGGTGACCCGCGCGGTTGCGGAGATTATTGGGAAGATGGAAACGTCCTCCTTCCGGCACAAACATCATCACAATATTTATTTCACCGATGATACCGACGCGCTGCCAGACGACATAGCGGCACTCAGCCTGACGACATCTCACAGAACACTGACCTGCGATCAATTGGCGGGCTCTATCATCCGCGCAGTCTATGAATGGCCCGCATTATGCGACTTCATTCGCACTGTGATGGGCGTACCAGCGCTGTATCCGATGGCCGACCCGATGGCAGGGTTGAACGTCATGGCATATGGTGATGGCGAGGGTCTGAATTGGCATTTCGATCGCGCCAAGTTTGCTGTCACGATTTTATTGCAGGCGCCAGCGGATGGCGGGCAGTTTGAGTTTCACCGTGGATTGCGAACCGCCCAGGACCCAAATTTCGAGGGCATCCGACGGCTATTGTCCGGGCAGGATGATGAGATTCAGCAGGGGCGGGCGACACCGGGCACAATGACCGTTTTCGCCGGTTACGGGTCGGCCCACCGCGTTGCACCGGTAATCGGTTCACGCCCCAGAATCATGGCGGTCTTAAGCTATATGGAAGAGCCGGATTATTATTACTGTGCTGAAGATCGCATACGATTTTATGGACGCGCCCGCCCCGAAGACGCCATCACAGCCACTTCTTAAATTTGAAGATAAGATAGGGTAGGATCGCCGACAGCAGCATCACGCCAATGGCAATCGGATAACCAAGAGGTGAGTCCAGTTCTGGCATATACTTGAAGTTCATCCCGTAGAAAGAGGCGATCAGGGTGGGGGGCAGGAACACCACGGAGGCCACCGACAGAATCTTTATAATGCCATTCTGTTCAATATTGATCATGCCCAACGTCGCATCCAGCAGGAAGGTGATCTTCTGAGACATAAATCCTGAATAATCGGCCAGGGAGCGTACATCCCGCGACAGTGTTTTCACCCGTTCCTTGATCTCTTTGGAAACCTTGCGTTGGCCCATAACGTGTCCCAGAAAGCCAATCAGGCGTTCCATTGTTGCCAGACAATCGCGGATGTCGGATGTCAGGTCACCAGACAGTCCGATCTCTCGCAGCAAATGTTGGAAGTCCTTGCTCCTTAAAGGGGCGTTGCGATCCTGTTGCAGGATGTCGCGGGAAATCTTGTCAAGATTCCGCGCGCCATGTTCAAGGATATCCGCAAGGCGATCCACCACCGCCTCCAGCAATGCAACAAGAGCGGACTCACCAGACGTGCAGCCCATTGCTGCCTTTTCGGCATGGATCGCAAAGGTGAAAAAGGAGCGCGGCTCATGATAGCGCACCGTCACAAGGCGATGGTCTGCCAAGATAAAGGTCACAGGCGCCAAGATCGGATTGTCACCCTCCACCTGGGACGGCAGGGTCGCGGTCATAAAGGCTGCATCGTCTTCAAAATACAGGCGCGAGGATATCTCGATCTCCTCCATATCCTCGCGCGTTGGCAGTTCAATCCCCAACCGACGCCCTAAAATCAGCTCCTCATCCAGGGTGGGGTGCAGGAGATCAAACCAGATCACTTGGTCGAAATGCTCCATTGGGGAGTCTATACTGACCAGTCGACCCTTCTCACTGACATACCCTTTGATCATGCCCACCCCCGCCCAGATAGCCGTCTAGAACGTCGCCTCAAGCTCGTCGATAAACCCCACGATCACACTCAAACCCACCATACAGAAAATTGGATAGCTGGCATCCAACCACAAGCGGGCCAATAGTTCCTTATGCCCCAGCGTCCCGCCTGCAGAGAGCATATCCATGTATTTCTGCTGGAAGCCTTCCGGCTCCGCTTCATACTTCGCATAAAGCGCATTCACCAAACAATCCCCAAAGGCGTAGGCATACACATAGAAGGGGGAGTGGATGAAATGCGGGATATAGGCCCAATAGTGCCGGTAATGCTCATCGAAACGGAACACATCCCCCAGGCTGTCATGGGTGACTTGCATCCACAATTCCCCCAGACGTTCCGCCGTTAACTCACCCTCTTTGCGCTCGTCGTGAACCAGACGCTCAAACTCACAGAAGGCGATTTGCCGCACGACCGTGTTGATCATATCTTCAATCTTGGATGCCAGAACCGCCCGGCGAGCCATCGGGTCCTTGGTTGCCGCCAGCATGCTCTTGAAGGTCAGCATCTCGCCAAAAACCGATGCTGTTTCCGCCAGGGTCAAGGGCGTATCGGCCAACAGGTGGCCCTGCTTGCCTGCCAGCACCTGGTGAACACCATGGCCCAGTTCGTGCGCCAGGGTCATGATATCGCGTGACTTGCCT
>JARGPE010000123.1:0-8959 GCA_029212835.1 Alphaproteobacteria bacterium
ACCAAAATCATGACCCTCTACATGGCGTTTGACGCCTTGAAGTCTGGCAAAATCTCACTGAAAAGCAAGTTGAAGGTTTCTCAGCGTGCGGCTGGCATGGCACCGTCGAAACTGGGGTTGAAGCCTGGTCAAACCATTACGCTGGAAAATGCAATTCTGGCATTGGTGACAAAATCTGCCAATGATGTTGCTGTTGTTGTAGCTGAAGCGCTGGGTGGCACCGAGATTAATTTCGCGATCCAAATGACGGAGCGCGCGCGCCAATTGGGAATGAGCCGAACAACCTTTAAAAATGCCAGTGGTTTGCCAAATCGTCGTCAGCTTTCCACTGCCCGTGACATGGCCATGTTGGGGCTGCGCATTCGTCACGATTTCCCGGACTATTACGCCTATTTTGCGACAACGCATTTTGAACATGCGGGGCGCAGCTATAAGAACCACAACACGCTGTTGTCGTCTTATGAAGGTACCGATGGGATTAAGACCGGCTATATTCGTGCCAGTGGTTTCAATCTTGTTGCCTCGGTCCAGCGCGAAGGCCACCGGTTGATTGGTGTGGTGTTTGGCGGGAAAACCGGCGCGTCACGGGATCAGCATATGCGCAAATTACTGGATGCCGGATTCCGTCAGATCTTGGATGAGTCCCTGCCGCGCAATGACATGGTTGCGGTCAATATGCCAACAAATCAAAAAGTTCAGATCGCCGAAGATCAAATCCCGCAAGGGGATGCTGCATCTGATGTGGACCTGACAGAATTGCAAACCACCCGCTGGACAATTCAGGTTGGTGCCTTCAGCCGATCTGATGCAGCTCGCACTGTTGCGCAGCAGGCGGTAACGCGGCTTGGCGATTTGGGTGATGGGTCTGTCGTCGTTGTAGATACATCGGGCAAGCTTCATCGGTCCCGCGTGGCTGGCTTTGACAAGCGCGGTGCCTTTGCCGCCTGCAAGATGTTGAAGGCGAAAAAAATGGATTGTATCGTCTTCGCACCGCAAGGCTGATTGGGCCGACGCAGTATCGATTGTTTATGGATGGTGATCGGGGCGCGGGAATGAAACTTACAGACATCCCCTTTGGCACCACGGACTGGGCCAGTATCCCGTCGACCCGTCACGAGGGTGATACAGGATTTGCCCTGTGGCGGACTCAAAATTTTGGCGATATCCGCGTGCGAATGGTCACTTATAGCCCCAATTACCTTGCTGATCACTGGTGCCAGAAGGGCCATATTCTGTTGTGCCTGGAAGGCGAATTACACACGGTACTGGAAGATGGGCGCACTTTCGTCCTGACACCTGGGACCAGCTATCAAGTCGCGGATCAGGCAGAGCCCCACCGATCCGCCACAGGTGCTGATGGTGCCACGCTGTTCATTGTGGATTGAGTGAGATCAGGAGTCAGGCTCTGCTATTGTCTTCAGATACGCGGTTAATTGATCGAAGGTCCCCCCAAATCCCTGTTCCATCTCTGGGAACATTTTATTAAAGACAGCCCGTTCTTCGTCAGTTGCGCCATGCGGTGTACCGGTCAGAACAACCGTTGTCTGGCCATTCTTTTCATTGAACGTGACCTCATTGCGGATTTCCAAGGGAAAGGGCTTTCCGAAAGGCGCCCAGGTGATGCCGCAGGTGTCATTGGAAAATGAATTGTGCCAGCACAGTCTGTGTGGAGCTGATATTTCTCGATACAAGAACCGTCCCCACATTCTGGTGCCATTTGGAAATACCATCGCGTAGTGAAAGAAACCGCCTTCGCGAAAATCAAACAGGGGCACCTCTAGTTTGCATCCCTTTGGTCCCCACCAATGTTGAATATGCTCTGCCTCGCTCCAGACTTTCCATACAAGATCCAGAGGAGCGTTTAGCACGCGGGTGCTGGTAAATGGTAAAACTTCTGACGGCGGGGCATCATGTGTTGTCATTTTTAGCATCTTTCTGTGATGAAGATTGCAAGGCATGGAGATAGGATTCCATTTGGTCGAAACTGGTATCCCAAAGGGTAATGTAAGTTTCGATCCATTTGACCGCCTGGTTCAGGGTTTCGATTTCCAAATGGCAGGGTCGCCTTTGTGCAACGCGGCTTCGGCTGATCAGGCCGGCATTTTCTAATATTTTTATATGCTTGGAGATTGCAGGCTGACTGAGATTAAAGGGTTGGGACAGTTCGGTTACCGTCGCCTCGCCTCGGGCCAGTTGCTCGACAATGGCCCGTCGGGTTGGATCTGACAGGGCAGAAAAGGTTTGGCTCAGGATATCCATCTTAATATTTCCCATTAGCTATATAGCCAGTAAGTTATATTAAATTTCCCCATGTCGTCTAGGCTTCTTTTTAGGCGCAAAGGTTCTATAAGCAGAGTGACAATTCAAAATCATTGGACTGTTCGAAAAGGTAACCGATCAAATGCTTATTAATATTGCGGTGGTCTTAGCCGTTATTGTGATCGGTGTGCTGTTGTGGTTGCCCGGCATACATGGGTCAAGGACCTGGCGGGCGATGACCACCCCGTTGGCATCCATTATCGGAAGCGGTTTTTTGGTGTTGGGGCCCATCCTGGTTGCGGCCTATGGGATGTATGCGCCCGCAGTGATGGCGATGCTGTGCGCCGGAGCGTATCTTTATGGGTCGGCAATTCGCTATAATATTGATGTTATAGAGGGCGATAATGCCATACGGGGGAATGTGATTGATGTGCTTGAAACCATTGCCTCTGCGGCTCTTGGTTTTGCCTATATCATTTCTGTTGCCTATTACCTGAACCTGTTTGGTGCCTTTGCTGTCAGCCTGACACCCTTTAATTCACCCTTTTATGCGAAAGCGGTAACATCTGCGGTCTATCTGATAATTGTGGTGGTCGGCTGGACGCGTGGCTTCAAGTCACTGGAGCAGATGGAGTATGTTTCTGTCTCCGTAAAGCTGGCCATTATAGCGGGCTTATTAATTGGTCTGGCGATCTTTTTCGGGGATAAGGCATCCAGCTCAGAATTGATTATGAATCCCCTTGTGAAGTCTGGTTGGGCAGGGATTACCATTGCGTTTGGCTTGATCGTAACCGTTCAGGGGTTTGAGACGTCTAGATATTTGGGGGCCGAATATAACAGTCAGATCCGCGCAACGTCGATGCGCTGGGCACAATGGGTCTCCAGTGGGATCTATGTGATTTACATCGTGCTGCTGGCCTATGTGTTCGAACAGAGCACGCTGAAACTCACAGAAACCGCCATTGTGGATATGATGCGGGTGGTGGCACCGATCCTTCCCTTTCTTTTGGTGGCGGCAGCTCTGGCGGCACAATTTAGCGCGGCGGTCGCTGATACCAGCGGTTCGGGCGGCTTGATTTCCGAACTATCCGGCAAGCGCATAACGCCACGGAAAGCCTATGCCCTGTTAACGGCGATTGGCCTGATGTTGACCTGGACCTCTGGGGTTTTTGATATCATCAGTTATGCCTCACGTGCTTTTGCTGCCTATTATGGCATTCAGGCGGTTATCGCTGCGGTCAGTGCGGTCAGGAAGAAATCTGGGCTGAGGGTCGCTATATATGGCACCTTGGCGGTATTGGGTATCGCGATTGTTCTGTTTGGTCAATCGGCGGAAGGTTAGGCCATCTACAGGATGGCCCTCTGTGAAAATTCTTAGTGGCTCTTTTGTCTATCGGGGGTAAGCGCTATCAGTTTGAAACCGCGCAGTAATCCCTGAAAGGTCAAAGTATGTCATCCGTGTTGAATGAATTGGGCCAACCCATCGGTCTCCCTGTTCCGAATTTTACCCCACCTCCAGTGCCTGTAATTGCGGTAATGACTGGTCGGACGGGGCGGTTGGAACGCGTGGACCCGGACCGTCATGCGGCTGATTTATTCGCTGCCAATTATACCGCAAAGGATGCGCGCTATTGGACCTATTTGCCCTATGGCCCATTTGAAACCGAAGCGGATTATCACGCCTGGATGGTTAAGACATGCCTGGGTCAGGATCCATTATTCTATGCCGTGATTGATGGAAAAACGGACAAAGCCGTGGGCGTTGCCAGCTATTTGCGTGTTGATCCAAAAGTCGCTTCTATCGAAGTTGGACATATTCACTTTTCCCCCCTGATGCAGCAAACCGTGTTGTCGACGGAGGCGATGTATTTGATGATGGCTCATATTTTCGATGACCTGGGCTATCGGCGGTATGAGTGGAAATGCAATTCATTGAATGAAGCCTCTAAAGCGGCCGCGTTACGGTTGGGCTTCAGCTATGAAGGCACATTTCGCCAAATGTCCGTCGTGAAGGGACATAACCGCGATACAACCTGGTTCTCTTTGTTGGACCGCGAGTGGCCAGCCGTTAAGGCCGCCTATCAGGTTTGGCTGGACCCAAAGAATTTCGACGACAAGGGGCACCAGAAACAGTCCCTCAGCACCCTGACTGCCGACGCAATTACCAAAGCTCAAGCTTCTGCCTGACCTTCATCCCCCACGAATAAGGAATTAGGACTCAGCACCTGTCTCCGTGACAGGTGTTTGTTCTTCAGGCATGTTTTTTTGGATCAAGTCCAAAATTTTGACCGCTAACTCGTAAGGCATTTCCATCTGGATATTGACCTTCAGGGAGGCGGGAAGGGTCGCACTGCCGTTAAATTCCAAGATTTTCTCTGCCATGGGTCTCTCTCATTTCGGGGATGTTGGGGCGGGGTGCCGATGGGCTAGGACACCAATTTTAGTCCGCTTTTGTGGCGGTTGCATTGCTGCTTTTCCCAGCGCCAGATTTCTTCGCTTTTTCGGCCTCTGCTTTTGCAGCCTTTCGGGCTTCAGCTTCAGCCTTTCGGCGTTCCGCCTCATCGCGACGATGCTTTGCAGCCTCTTCTTTTAGCTGATGATCTTTATAATCATGTACAGTTTGAAGTATTTGCATTGCCTGTTCGTGGGGCAATTCTAAATCAAGCCGCACCCGGATATGTCCGTTAGGGCTCTCTGTTCCAATTAATTCAATAATTTCGTTGCTCATAAGGGGGTGATCCTCCCTGGATGTTTTTATCTGGAATGGAGTGTAAACAGTTTTTATAAGCTCTACCAGAAGCACTTTTTTTCGATACAAAACAATAGCTTAAAGGGAATTCAAAAATAAAATAAATAGCGAAGCTTAATTCAGTAATCGTTTTAGGTGCTCATAAGGCTTTGTAAGTAACTTATTTTGTAAAAAAGATAGAGCATAGAAACTCTTGCAATAGTAAGTAACTTTCATTTAACTTGTCTTGCGAATCATAAAGCGTTAACCGATTCGAGGTCGGGGTATCCGACAGTGCGCGCCGCTTAAGGTTTGAATCTGGCAGCTTTCAAAAGCTGAAGTCGTTAGCAGTTTGCCCAATGGTTTTCTCTGATAGGGGAGGGCCGGGCGGTCCGATGAAGGGGGACATCGATGTCCGATAGTATTCAGCACAAGATCAGCCGGGTCCGCCCGCCGCGAGTCCAGATCACCTATGACGTGGAAATCGGCAATGCGATCCAGATGAAGGAACTGCCCTTCGTGATGGGCATTATCTCTGATCTGTCTGGCAAGCCGGCTGAGCCGCTCCCGAAGATGAAGGAGCGTAAGTTCGTCGAGATTGATCGAGATAACTTCAATGACATTCTAGCCAGCGTCAAACCGCGTCTTGCCTTTCAGGTCGATAACAAGATGGCCGGAGAAGACAGCAAAGACGGCGGAAAGATGAATGTTGAGCTTAACTTCCGCTCTCTGGAAGATTTCGAGCCAGTACAGGTCGTGAAGCAAATTGAGCCGTTGCGTAAGCTGTATGAGGCCCGCCAGCGTTTGAGTGATCTGCTGACCAAACTGGATGGCAATGATGACCTGGAAGCGCTGTTGCGTGAGATGGTTGGCGATGCCGACAAGCAGAAAGAAGTGAAGAAGCTTTTAGCGGATTCAAAGGGCAAGTAAGCCCATAGGCTGGATTTAACGCCACGAAATGGCGGCATGGACATATCCGGACCCGGCAGGGACCCGATAAAGGGGAATTAGGATGGCGGACAAAACCGAGGAACTCAATGCACTCGAACAGATCATGGTCGAGGGCAAGCTGGCACGGGATGAAGGCCAAAAGGCCTACGCCCAGGACCTGATCGGGGAGTTCATCGACTCTGTTGTGGAGTCAGGTACGGATGTATCGAGCGATACGGTCGCGTCGATCAATCAGAAGATCGCGGAAATTGATGCGCTGATCACTGAGCAGTTGAATGAAGTTATGCATCAGCCCGACTTCCAGAAATTGGAAGCAAGCTGGCGCGGTTTGCATTTCCTTGTGATGGGGACAGAAACCGGCACGCAGTTGAAGTTGCGGGTGCTTAACACTTCTTCAAAGGATTTGCTGGCGGACCTGGAAAAGGCGGTTGAATTTGATCAATCCGCTTTGTTCAAAATGATCTACGAAGAAGAATATGGCACGTTCGGCGGTCACCCTTATAGCTGCCTGATGGCTGATTTTGAATTCGGGCGTCACCCACAGCAATTTGCGCTGATGGAAAAGCTGGCAGAAGTTGCGGCCGCAGCCCATGCGCCGATGATTGCCTCTGCTTCGCCACGTATGTTCGATATGGACAGTTTTACAGATCTGGGCACGCCCCGCGATCTGGCGAAGATTTTCGAAAGCGCCGAAATGATCAAATGGCGCAGCTTCAGGGACAGTGAAGACAGCCGTTATATGGTTCTGACCCTGCCGCATACACTGATGCGTCTGCCTTATGGTCCCAATACGGTTCCCGTCGAAGGCATTGATTTTGCTGAAGATGTGGACGGTCGCGATCATTCCAAGTATCTGTGGGGCAGTGCGGCCTGGGCAATGGCGCAGCGCATTACCAATGCGTTCTCTCTGTATGGCTGGACCGCGGCAATTCGTGGTGTCGAAGGCGGTGGTGTGGTCAAGGGCCTGCCGACCCATACCTTCAAAACCGATGAAGGCGATATCGCGCTAAAATGCCCGACGGAAATTGCTATCACGGATCGCCGGGAAAAAGAGCTTTCGGATCTGGGCTTTATCGCTCTGTGCCATTGCAAGGGCACCGACTATGCGGCCTTCTTTGGTGGTCAGACGGTTCAGAAACCCAAGAAGTACAATCTCGACTCTGCCAATGCCAATGCGGCCCTTTCAGCCCGTTTACCCTATATCATGGCAGCCTCTCGCTTCGCCCATTACATGAAGGCGATTATGCGCGATAAGGTTGGTAGCTTCCTGACTGCGGCGAATGTTGAAGAATACCTCAACACCTGGATCGCAAATTATGTGCTGCTGACCGACGATGCACCGCAGAACACCAAAGCACGGTTCCCCCTGCGGGAAGCGCGTGTTGATGTTCGGGAAATTCCGGGCAAGCCGGGTGCCTATAATGCAACAGTCTTCTTGAAGCCGCATTTTCAGTTGGAAGAGCTGACAGCATCGGTTCGCCTGGTCGCGGAACTGCCGCCACCTGCTGCATAATTTAGTATAGACCGGGCCAGCAGGCCTGGGACACGCGGCGGCGTAGGCCATCGCAACGACACGACGAGATAAGGATAAGGCGCAATGGACGTATTGGTCATTAAAATCGATGGTGTCGAAGGTGAATCGACTCTTGAAGGCTTTGAAAAGCAGATCATGTGTCTGGCGTTTAGCCATTCAGTGCACAATCACCTTCACACGGATGTGTCCAATGTCGGGCGTGCCCGTGGTCGTGTGGAACACAGCGATTTCACGATCACGAAATACGCTGATAAATCCACCCCTCTACTGAACTACAAATGCTGCATCGGGGCGAATATGGGGCAGGTGACTTTCACCGTCCTGCGTGCCTCTGGTGAGAAAGCGCATGTCCCCCAAATGATCTATACAATGGAAAACACGATGGTTTCCAACGTGTCGATTTCCGGCGGTGGCGATGATACGCCCATTGAAACGGTCAGCCTGAACTACACCAAGCTTAAATGGGAAGTGAAGGTCCAGTCCCAAGACATGACAGAACCTGGTTCTATCGCGTCTGAATGGGATGTGACCGTGAATAAAGGCGGCGACTCGTAACGCTGTCTAGGCGTACAGGCACAGATGGGACTCGGTAATGGGTGCAACCTTAAATGAAAACATCATGTGGGCCGATGTTCCTGTTGATGTGCGTAAGACATTCAAGGGCAAGAAAGCACGTCGTGTTCTTTTGAAGTCAAAAATGCAGCTGTTTACGCTGAGCAGAAAGTCAAAAGCGAATCATGAATCCGGTCAGGGCGTTCATGAACTTTGGTCTCCCTATAAACCGTTCAAGGCCGATCCGGGCTATGAAGGGCGTGAGCAATTAGCATCTTCTTCCGGTAAATTATCACGCCGTGAGTTCTTTATGGCAACGTCGGCATCGCCCCGCAAAAAAGCGGCGGTACGTTATGCTGTTGTTGTAAAACTGCAAGTACCAGTTTGGGGATTTATCGGTACAATTGAATCTGTTGGGTTGGAAGCCCCATCGCCCAAAACAATTTCCAGCATAGGCAAAAAAATCTTGTCGGCTTTTAGCGGTTCAAAAAAATCGGTAGCCCCCACTTCCTATACGCAGATTTATATTCCAGGGCTTGAAGAGTTCGTATCGGTGCGACGCATGAGATCGCATGATCTTTTTGCTGACTGAACACTGAAAAGGGGGAGAGCATGCGATCCCTCCGCACAAAAAAGGGTGCCATTGCCCCGCTTTTTGATCGTCTCACTGATGATGATCCTGGCGTTTCCAATGAACCCGTTCCTAGACGCTATCTTGATCTTGATGGGCTGGCGGATTCCGTTCGCAGCGAAATTCATACATTGCTGAACACGCGCTGTGGCTGGACCGAATCAGAGATAGATTATGATAATCGGGGTGTTCCTGATTATGGCCTGATTGATCTAGCCCATTTGTTTACCAGCAACCCAAGGGATCGCGCCAAGGTCGCGCGCCATGTTGCGCGTACCATTGCAGCCTATGAACCCAGGATGAG
>JARGPE010000123.1:8969-12310 GCA_029212835.1 Alphaproteobacteria bacterium
TGTCGTGGTTGAAGCGATTCAGAAAGAGACCGGACAACTCAGTCTGAGGATTGAGGGCGGGTTGAGATTTGGAGATGTGATAGAACCGATTTCCTTCCCACTGAAAATTGATGGTGGCGGGCATGATGGGAGCGGTTACTAATGGCGGGTAAATCGACGCGCGATGCTTTGTTGGGCCATTACCAACGGGAATTGGGCTATTTGCGCCGTATGGGCAATGCCTTTGCACAGACCTATCCAAAGATCGCAGGACGGTTGGAGTTTGGCGGCTCGGAATCCGCTGACCCGCATGTGGAACGCTTGATTGAGAGCTTTGCTTTTCTGACGGGGCGTATCCAGCAGAATATTGATGCGGAGTTTCCGCAGATTCCGCAGGCCCTGTTAGGCATTTTGTATCCGCAATTTGTCGATCCAATCCCGTCTATGACCATCGCACGTTTTGATGTCGACAGCGCACGGGGCAAGTTGACCAGCGGCTATAACGTGCCTAAGGGCAGTGATCTATATGCGACCGCCCCTAATGGCATGAACTGTCGCTTCCGCACTGTCTATCCGGTCGACCTATGGCCCATTGCCGTGACCCAGGCTGGCATTGAATCCACGGATCGATATGATTTTCTGGATTCTCAGACCAATGTGAATGCCGTCCTGCGCCTTCGTATACAGGCAGAGGCCAATCCCCTGCGGGATTTGGAAATGGATAGACTGCGATTCCATATCCACGCTGATCGGGTACTGGCGGACAATCTGTATGAATTGCTGTTTGTGAATGTCAAGGGGGTTGCCTTGATCGCAGATGGCGCAACAAAGACGCCCATTCTGCTGGGGCCATCGGCGATACGTCCAGTCGGGTTTGAACGGGACGAAGCCGTGATTGATGTGCCTGGGCATGGTCAGCCAGCCTATCACCTGCTGCGGGAATATTTCACCTTCTCTGAGAAGTTTCTGTATTTCGATATTGATGGTTTGGCGTCAGCGAAGGCCGATCAGGTTCTGGATATCTTGATCCTGCTGGATGTGCCACCGCCACGCAGCGTTTCTATCGAGCCACAGAATTTTCAACTGTTTACCACGCCAATCGTCAATCTGTTCAGTAAGACGTCCGAACCGATCCGCATGGATGGACGGGAGTCCGAATATCGCCTCGTCGGGGATCGTCGGCGTGAACTGACCACAGAAATTCATTCCATTCGGTCCGTCACGGCAAGCAATCAGGAGCAGGCTGACGCCTTTCGGGTGGAGCCGTTCTTTTCCTTTAACCACGCTGCGCATAGTCGCAATTCGCGGGCCTTCTGGTATGCCAGACGGGATATGACCAGCCAGTCCGACATGCCAGGCACCGATATCTATCTCAGCTTTGTGGATCTGGACTATCGCCCGACCATGCCTGCGACGACGACGCTGTTTGCCCATACCTGGTGTACCAATCGAGGCCTTGCAGAACAATTGCGACCCGGTGCGATTTTGCAGACTGAAATGGGCGCACCGGTATCGGGAATCACAGCGCTGTATAAGCCAACGCCGCAGATCGAACCGCCTATAGGGGGCGAGACCTTGTGGCGCTTGGTGTCGCATCTTTCACTCAACTATCTCTCCCTCAGCCAGTTTGAAGGATCGCTGACCGCTCTGCGGGAGATTTTGCGTCTCTATGCCAATGATCGCACATCCGGCACAGAGCAACAGATCAATGGCATTGTGGATATGCAATGCCGCCGAGCGGTCGCACGTATGGGACCGGATGCCTGGCGTGGATTTGCGCGCGGGGTTGAGGTTACCTTAACCATCGATGAACGCGCTTATATCGGGTCCAGCGCTATTCTGCTGGCATCGGTTCTGGATCGGTTTCTGGGACTCTATGCGTCGGTAAATTCGTTTTCTAAATTATCCGTACACTCCATGCAACGCGAAGGGGTTTGGAAGGAATGGCCAGCAAGAGCCGGCGATCAGTTCCTCCTCTGATTGAGGAGTTACGTGATCGCCCTTATCGCTTTGACTTTTATCAAGCGGTGCGAACAACAGAATTGATGCGCGGTGTCGGGATTGATCCTGACAGCGAATTTGTGCCGGTGGGGGAGGGGGCTGATCCCCGCAAAGAGGCTGTTCATTTCGACTCAGACCCATCATTAGCCTTTCCGCCCAGTTCGATTAAATCCTATGTGCCTCTACCGTTGGACAGGCCCGATGAAATGACGATCCGGTTCATGGGGCTGGCTGGCGCAATGGGGCCATTGCCGCGCCCTCTGACAGAAAGATTGATCCGACGGGTTTCCAAAAAGGATACGGCCTGGCGCGCATTTTTGGATATCTTCAATCATCGCCTGGCATCCTTAATGGTGCGAGTGCGCAAAGCACATCGCATTGGCTTGGACACGCGACCGCCGCATCGCACCCTGATTGCAAAATTCCTGCGCAGTTTCATCGGTCTTGGCACGGATGGCATGGAAGAGCGTATGTTGGTCAGCGATCGCTCTCTGCTGCGCTATGCAGGTCTTTTGGTGCACCGTCCTCGCACGGCTCTGGGGCTGCAGAGCATGGTTGCGGACTATTACGGATTACCGGTTGTTGTTAAGCAATTTATCGGGGATTGGGTTCGATTGGAGGACGGCCAGGAAACTGTGATTGGGGGGCGTCTGGGCGGGTTGTCCGGCAGAAACAATGCCTTGGGACAATCTGCCTTTTTGGGCGGTCGCTATTGGGATCAGCAATCCGGGTTGGAACTGCAGATTGGGCCGCTGGATCGTCAGGCATTCGAGAGTTTCCTGCCTGGCGGGGCCTGCCATAAACCGTTGCTATCGATGGTGATGTTTTATGTCTCGCCGGAATACAACTTTTCAGCTCGATTGATTGCGAAGCAGGAGGCGGTTCCGGCCAGTCGCCTGGGGGGAGATTTACGTCTGGGCTGGACCAGTTGGTTACGCAGCGCACAAGCGGATGCCCCGGACTCCCAGGTAACGATCAAGGTTCGAGGGCATGAAGCCTTGCTTTCAATCTAGCAGGTAAAGAATCTATTGAAGGCGGCCAGCGTATCGGTGGGATTTTCTTCTGCCAGAAAGTGACCTGACTCGATGGCATGGCCTTCTGGCGCCAGAGCCCTGTCTCGCCAAGTTTCCAACACATCATAGTATTTATGCATTGGTGCTTTTGCACCCCACAGGACCAGCAGGGGACAAGTGATCTTCTGATCCAGATCCTCCTCGTCATGGATTAGGTCGATCCCGGCTCCGGCACGATAATCCTCGCAACTGGCATGGATGACAGCGGGGTTGGAGAAGGCGGATTCGTATTCCGCCTGCGCGATCGGGTCGAAAAAACTCAGGCCACTTTGGCTCAATCCACCCGCC